>NZ_MTQB01000076.1:0-437 GCF_001974855.1 Pseudoalteromonas sp. SK18
TGGTAAGTCAGTATAACCAACGCTTTCTCGACTATTAGGAATATACTGATTAGCTAAAAAGTCACTCATGCTTTTATAAGCCGGTACTAAGTGCTGCGTAATCAATTGACGATACTGCGCTGTAATTTTTTGCTTTTGCTGTGCACTAAACGATTCTGGTAATTTTTTAATTGGTCCCCAAAATAGTGAGTCTTCGGCATTTTTAACTACATGAGCCGCAAATTGTGGCTGCAGTTTTTCAGCAAGTGGTTTTGGTAACGTAATACCTAGTTTAATACCTTGTGCCAGTGAGCGCTCTACACTGGCAAGCCACTTTACAAAACCTTCGCTGCGCGAGATAAAAGCCGTGTAATCTTCAACTGTATTAAACGGCTGAGCACTTTGACCTGAACCAAAACCTGCAAAGGTGTTATGCGCACCTGCCATCTGGTTAATTG
>NZ_MTQB01000077.1:0-435 GCF_001974855.1 Pseudoalteromonas sp. SK18
GTATTTAGGCCCAATAGTGGCCGTTCCACCTGCTGATTTAGTAGCGCCAGATAGCGAATAATTACTGTAAGTAAAGTTTCTGCTGTGCGGAGGTAATAAAATAGCCGAGGTCATCTGTTTCGGCTATTTCAGCCCACTGATAAAACACATTTCGCGCAACTCGCGCAAAGCAGCCGTAGGGTAACTGCATATAAGGCACAGCCGCACCTTTGTAGTCATTGATATAAAGTGACTCAGAACGACCTAATAGCCATGTGCGGTTTAAGTTATCAATACAACAAATAACGCTTCCCTCTGATGTCGGTTCACTATGCCAATTTACAATAATAAAAGGCGCATCCTTCACCTCGATCGCGATTTTTTCAACGGGTGTTTTTAAGTAAAACTGCCCATCTTCGTTACATAATACACTGGCAAAAAGTTTCACCATTGATT
>NZ_MTQB01000078.1:0-435 GCF_001974855.1 Pseudoalteromonas sp. SK18
ATACTTTAAACAGATTGTTTTTTATCCCTCGGTAAATCTCGAGCTTGCGTAAAAATAGATTTGTTTTTGGGGTAGTGAGGATATTTGAAAAATAATGAATAATTGAAGAGTTGATGAAATGAATTAATAATTTGATTTTAGAATTTGTGAAAATAAGGATGGTAAAGTTTAAAGATTTGAAGATAGAAATTAGGAATTAAAAAATTTAATTAAAAAAGGAATTGGTAAATGTGAGGAAGAAAAGTGATGGAAGAGGGGGCGAGGTCTAAAAAAGAAAAAAAAGGGCTTTAAAATGAATAAAGGAGAACGTGGGTAGGGGGAGAGGAGAGGGAGTTTTATGAGAATGAAAGGAAAAAAGAGGGGGAGGGAAGAGAGAAAGGGAAAAAAGGGAGAGGGTAAAAGGGTGGAGAAAGGTAGAAAAGGATAAAAAGGGAA
>NZ_MTQB01000079.1:0-434 GCF_001974855.1 Pseudoalteromonas sp. SK18
ATTTATGACTCATCTTTCCTCTCTCTCCCCTCTCTTTTCTCCTCCCTCTCCTCCTCCCCCCTCTCTTCCCCCTCCTTCCTTTCTCCCCTCCTTCCCTCTTTTCCCCCCCTTTCTCCCTCCTTCCTTCTTCCCCCTCTCTCTCTCCCCTCTCCCCTCTCTTCTCTCTCTTCCTCCTCCCCCCTTTCCCCCTTCCCCTTTCCTCCCTCTCTCTCTCTTTCTCTCTTCCTTTCTTCTCTCTCTTCTTTTCTTCCTTTTTCTTCCCTCTCCCTTTTCCTTTTCCTTTCCCTTCCTTTCCTTTCTCCCTCTCTCCCCTCCCTTTTCCTCTACCTCCCCCTTTATCTATCACAAACTTACATATCTAGAACAACAATTGCTGCAATCACTCAAGCAGCTACAAACAGACTACGAGACGCAGTTCAGCGAACTACACGAGT
>NZ_MTQB01000080.1:0-403 GCF_001974855.1 Pseudoalteromonas sp. SK18
CCGAACTCAGTAGTGAAACGAAACAGCGCCGATGATAGTGTAGCATTTGCTATGTGAAAGTAGGACATTACCAGGCTCCAAATAAGAGAAACCCGTTACAGCGATGTGACGGGTTTTTTGCTGTTTGGGGTTTAATAAAAATAGCCAAGAGCCCATGCCGAACTCAATAGTGGCCGCTCTCGTACATCCTGTACTCTACGGCATTCGTATTCCTATACATCAAACGAAACAGCTCGAAGGCGAGCCATGCGGAAGGCCGCCCCGACACAATGATAGGTGAGCGTCTAGCGAACTACACCTATGTTTTAAAATTCCAGGGTAACAAGCTGTCGATATCGGGCTCAGGCTGGCACAGTTCATCAAGGCAAGCACAGATGTAATTAAATGGGATTAGACCATTTAT
>NZ_MTQB01000081.1:0-318 GCF_001974855.1 Pseudoalteromonas sp. SK18
ACTTCGCCAGAAGTTAATATTGAATACTAAAGTAGATACCAATCAACAAACGAAACGTTCATTAAATGGCACTGAATGATACTGCTATCATTCTTTTTTACTTTTGAAAACTCTGTACAAATAACAAATGTTATTCATACGAATTTTATTATCAGCTTTTCCAAATTTTTAAAGAGCATATTAATTAGTTAACCCAAAGGGTAAAACTAACTAACAATCATCTGTGTGGACACTACGAACAAATAAGTTCTAAATCGTATAAGGAGGTGATCCAGCCCCAGGTTCCCCTAGGGCTACCTTGTTACGACTTCACCCCAG
>NZ_MTQB01000082.1:0-274 GCF_001974855.1 Pseudoalteromonas sp. SK18
AGTTTAACGCTTTAATCGCAACGTTCTTTAACAATATAAAGCAATCATCTGTGTGGGCACTCGTACAGATTGAGTTCTAACAGCCAAGCTACTTAGGTAGTGAGGCAAACAAATTTAGAGTCTCAATGTGATTTCTCGAAAGAGAAGCTGAGTGACCAACAGAATAGTTACTTCGGTAATTATTCAGCACAGTCAATTCAATATCGAAAGATATTAAATAAATTCAGAATTCATTGAGCTGTCGAAAGACATAAAACTTTTTAATTGAAGAGTT
>NZ_MTQB01000083.1:0-263 GCF_001974855.1 Pseudoalteromonas sp. SK18
CTGATTAATATGCTCTTTAAAAATTTGGAAAAGCTGATAATAAAATTCGTATGAATAACATTGTTATTTGTACAGAGTTTTCAAAAGTAAAAAAGAATGATAGCAGTATCATTCAGTGCCATTTAATGAACGTTTACGTTTGTTGATTGGTATCTACTTTAGTATTCAATATTAACTTCTGGCGAAGTTAAACTGTCACAAAACAAAGACCCGTTTGGGTTGTATGGTTAAGTGACTAAGCGTACACGGTGGATGCCTTGGCA
>NZ_MTQB01000084.1:0-255 GCF_001974855.1 Pseudoalteromonas sp. SK18
GATATTAAATAAATTCAGAATTCATTGAGCTGTCGAAAGACATAAAACTTTTTAATTGAAGAGTTTGATCATGGCTCAGATTGAACGCTGGCGGCAGGCCTAACACATGCAAGTCGAGCGGTAACAGGAAGTAGCTTGCTACTTTGCTGACGAGCGGCGGACGGGTGAGTAATGCTTGGGAACATGCCTTGAGGTGGGGGACAACAGTTGGAAACGACTGCTAATACCGCATAATGTCTACGGACCAAAGGGGGC
>NZ_MTQB01000085.1:0-254 GCF_001974855.1 Pseudoalteromonas sp. SK18
ATATTAAATAAATTCAGAATTCATTGAGCTGTCGAAAGACATAAAACTTTTTAATTGAAGAGTTTGATCATGGCTCAGATTGAACGCTGGCGGCAGGCCTAACACATGCAAGTCGAGCGGTAACAGAAAGTAGCTTGCTACTTTGCTGACGAGCGGCGGACGGGTGAGTAATGCTTGGGAACATGCCTTGAGGTGGGGGACAACAGTTGGAAACGACTGCTAATACCGCATAATGTCTACGGACCAAAGGGGGC
>NZ_MTQB01000010.1:0-128434 GCF_001974855.1 Pseudoalteromonas sp. SK18
CTGGAGCGTTATCGATTGATGCGAAATCTTTAGCAACACCGCCGTATACTTTTGCAAGTACGTTAGTGATTGCTGCTGTTAATGTCGTTTTACCGTGGTCAACGTGGCCGATTGTACCTACGTTTACATGCGGTTTTACGCGTTCAAACTTTGCTTTTGCCATCTTAAAAAATTCCTAATAAAGAAATTAAAGTCTAACTCACTATTAAGTTAAACAAGCTAAAAATCATATTACAGCGCGAGCTGAAATTATTGTATCTGCAACCTGCTTAGAGGCTTCAGCGTACTTCAAAAACTCCATAGAGTATGAGGCACGGCCCTGTGTTGCAGATCGTAAAGCAGTCGCATAACCGAACATTTCAGAGAGTGGTACCACAGCATTAATTTGCTTAAGGCCACCAAGTGCATCTTCCATGCCTTCGATCATGCCGCGACGACGGTTTAGGTCGCCAACTACATCACCCATGTTTGCTTCAGGAGTGAGTACTTCAACCTTCATTACTGGTTCTAAAAGTGCAGGGTTTGCATCTAGCGCACCTTGTCTCATAGCCAGTGAACCTGCTATTTTAAATGCCATTTCATTCGAATCTACATCATGGAATGAACCATCATATAAAGTCGCTTTAACACCAAGTAATGGGTAGCCTGCCAGTACACCTTGAGCCATTTGCTCTTGGATACCTTTGTCTACCGCAGGGATGTATTCTTTCGGTACTGAGCCACCTACGGTTTCGTTAACGAACTCGTAAATTGGGGCTTCATCATCCGAAATATCCATCGGTTCAAGTTTAAGCCAGACGTGACCATATTGACCACGACCACCTGATTGACGTATAAACTTCCCTTCAACTTCAACAGTTGAACGAATAGCTTCTCGGTATGCAACCTGCGGCTTACCAACGTTACATTCAACACTGAATTCACGTTTCATACGGTCGACAATGATATCAAGGTGAAGTTCACCCATGCCAGAGATAATAGTCTGGCCTGATTCTTCGTCAGTTTGTACGCGGAAAGACGGATCTTCTGCCGCTAGTTTTCCTAGCGCGATACCCATTTTATCCTGGTCAGCGATTGTGCGAGGCTCAACCGCAACAGAGATAACTGGTTCTGGGAACTCCATACGCTCAAGCGTAATGATAGAGTTCGGATCACACAGTGTCTCACCTGTTGTTACGTCTTTGAGACCAATAGCCGCCGCGATGTCGCCTGCGTAGACTTCTTTGATCTCTTCACGTGAGTTTGAATGCATCTGAACGATACGACCAAGACGCTCACGCTTACTTTTTACTGGGTTATATACCGCGTCACCCTGTTTAACAGTACCAGAGTAAACACGGAAAAAGGTTAAAGTGCCAACAAACGGGTCTGTTGCAATCTTAAAAGCAAGTGCAGCAAACGGCGCTTTATCATCAGCAGGACGCTCTTCCTCAGTACCATTTTCTAAGATACCTTGGATTTGTTTCACTTGTGTTGGTGAGGGCATATATTCAACAACGCAATCAAGCACAGCTTGAACACCTTTGTTTTTAAATGCACTACCACACGTCATGGGAACAATTTCGTTCGCTAATGTGCGTTGACGCAAAGCATTTTTAATTTCTGCTTCGCTTAACTCTTCACCTTCTAAGTATTTATCCATTAGTTCTTCAGTAGCTTCAGCAGCGCTTTCAACTAAGTGAGAGCGCCATTCTTCAGCTAGTTCCTGAAGTTCTGCCGGTATTGCCTCATAAGAGAAAGTCATCCCCTGGTCTTCATCATTCCAGTTAATGGCTTTCATTTTAATAAGGTCAATAACACCTTTAAAGTCGTCTTCAGCGCCAATAGGCAGCTGGACTGGAACAGGCGTTGCTCCAAGACGAGATTTCACCTGGCTTACAACCGTTAAGAAGTCAGCGCCCGTGCGATCCATTTTATTTACGAAGATCATTCTCGGAACTTCGTATTTGTTCGCTTGACGCCAAACTGTCTCAGTTTGCGGCTGTACACCCGATGAAGCACAAAGAACAACTACCGCACCATCTAGTACACGTAAAGAACGCTCTACTTCGATAGTGAAATCTACGTGTCCTGGGGTATCAATAATATTGATGCGATGGTCGTCAAATTGCGCGTCCATCCCTTTCCAGAAACACGTTGTTGCAGCAGAAGTGATTGTGATACCACGCTCTTGTTCCTGCTCCATCCAATCCATAGTTGCGGCGCCATCATGTACTTCACCGATCTTATGAGAAAGACCTGTGTAGAACAGAACACGTTCTGTTGTGGTGGTTTTGCCTGCATCTACGTGAGCACAAATACCGATATTGCGGTAACGCTCAAGTGGAGTTGTACGTGCCATAAAATCCTCTTAAAGGTTAAGGACAGATTACCAACGGTAATGAGCGAATGCTTTGTTCGCTTCAGCCATACGGTGAACGTCTTCACGTTTCTTAACCGCAGTGCCTTTGTTATCAGCAGCGTCAACGATTTCTTGAGCTAAACGTAAGCCCATAGATTTTTCGCCACGCTTACGTGCAGCGTCTACTAACCAACGCATACCTAATGCGTTGCGACGTACTGGACGTACTTCAACTGGTACTTGATAAGTTGAACCACCAACACGGCGAGATTTAACCTCTACCTGTGGGCGGATGTTATCAAGTGCAGTTTCAAAGATTTCTAGGTGCGACTTGCCTGATTTCTCAGCAGCCACGTCTAGCGCACCATAAACGATTTTTTCAGCAGTAGATTTCTTGCCGTCTAACATTACGATGTTAACGAATTTAGCAAGAAGTTCCGATCCGAACTTAGGATCTGGAAGAATTTTACGTTGACCTATTACGCGTCTTCTAGGCATTTTGTATCTCCGGTTTATTCAGGTTTGTCCTTTTGGAACAATCACCCAAAACAATAATTAATAATATTTAGTGCTTGGCCTTACTAACGGAAAACAATTAGCCTTTAGGGCGTTTTGCACCGTATTTAGAACGAGCTTGACGACGGTCGCTAACGCCTGCACAGTCAAGTGCACCACGTACAGTGTGAAAACGCACACCTGGTAAATCTTTAACACGACCACCACGGATTAGGATTACACTGTGCTCTTGAAGGTTATGACCTTCACCACCGATGTATGAAGTTACTTCGAAACCGTTAGTTAAACGTACACGAGCTACTTTACGTAACGCCGAGTTTGGTTTCTTAGGTGTAGTTGTATATACGCGAGTACATACACCACGCTTTTGCGGACACGCTTTAAGCGCAGCTGAGTTACTTTTAGTAACCTTGCTACGACGTGGCTTACGCACTAGCTGGTTAATAGTTGCCATTTAAATAGCTCCTGAAATTAAAATTACTACTGAAAAAAATAAAAAATCCGCCCTTGTTTTACCAGCATGTTTTAAACGTGCAAGTAAATGGGTGGCGGAATTTTAATGAGCAAAGATTGACCTGTCAACCTAAACCGCTTGCAAGGCAGCAGATAACTGCCTTGCGAAACTCTAATCTATTGATTAGGTTCGGTTTATTGATTTCCAGATAAATCCGCGTTTAAAGCATCAGTTAGTGCTTGAGTTGCCTCTTCTGCACTTACCGTTTGCTCTTCAACAACGTCTTTTTGCTTACGACGAGCCATACGCTCTTGATGATACGCAAAACCGGTACCGGCTGGGATCAATCGACCCACAATTACGTTTTCTTTCAGACCGCGTAGTTCATCGCTCTTACCATTTACAGCGGCTTCAGTTAGGACACGAGTTGTCTCCTGGAACGAGGCTGCTGAGATGAAAGATTCTGTCGCTAGTGATGCTTTTGTGATACCCATTAACTGGATTTCAAACTTAGCTGGGATCTTACCTTGAGCTTCAAGGTCGCGGTTTGCGATATTAACGCGTGCCACTTCAATTTGCTCACCGGCTAAGAACTCAGTATCACCACCGTCTAGAATGATACATTTACGTAGCATTTGACGAATAATAGTTTCAATGTGCTTATCATTGATCTTAACGCCTTGCAAACGGTAAACCTCTTGCACTTCGTTAACAATGTAGTTAGCAACATGAGTCACACCACGTAGGCGTAAGATGTCATGCGGTGATTCTGGACCATCGGCGATAACTTCACCTTTAGACACTTGCTCACCTTCAAACACGTTAAGTTGACGCCACTTAGGAATCATTTCTTCGTAATGATCGCCTTCAGCTGGTGTAATAACTAAACGTTTCTTACCTTTAGTCTCTTTACCGAAGCTAATCGTACCGGTGATTTCAGCTAAAATAGCTGGATCTTTCGGCTTACGTGCTTCAAATAAGTCGGCTACGCGTGGTAGACCACCCGTGATATCACGAGTTTTCGAACCTTCTTGCGGAATACGTGCTAACACGTCACCTGGGTTTGCAATCGCGCCGTCAGTTACTTCAATCGTGGTGAATGAAGGAAGACGCGTTTCTTGCAAGCCACGCTCATCACTTTCAATGATAAGTTTCGGCTCTTTCGCATTCGCTTTAGCAAGATCTTTAACAACTACACGGGTTAAACCGGTTAGTTCATCAGTCTGTGCTTCAGTGTTTGAATCATCGATATCGCTGAACGATACTTTTGACTTATGCTCAAGAACGATTGGGTGACTATGCGGGTCCCAAGTAGCAACGATGTCGTTACCTTGAACTTCTGCATTGTCTTGCACTGTTAATACCGCACCGTAAGGTACTTTATAGCGTTCTTTCTCACGACCATAGCTATCAATGATAGTGATCTCGGTAGAACGTGAGGTAATAACAATCTTACCGTCTGTATTTAATACATATTTAGCGTTGTGAAGTTTTAATGTACCGTTTGTTTTAACTTGTACATTATTTTCAGCAGACGCTCTTGATGCCGCACCACCGATGTGGAAGGTACGCATCGTAAGCTGTGTACCCGGCTCACCGATTGACTGTGCCGCGATAACACCTACTGATTCACCCGCGTTGATGATATGACCACGTGCAAGGTCACGACCATAACACTTAGCACAAACACCAAAGTCGTTATCACAGGTGATAACTGAACGTACACGAACTTCATCTACTGAGTGCTCTTCTAAAAGGTCACACAGTTTTTCGTCAAGCATGATGTTACGCTCTACAAGTACTGTATTAGTACCTGGAATTACAACATCTTCAGCAACAACACGACCTAGTACACGTTCGCGAAGTGCTTCTACAACGTCACCACCTTCAATTAGCGGTTTCATTGTTAAGCCATCTTCTGTGCCACAATCGTCTTCATTGATTACCAAATCTTGTGCAACGTCTACTAGACGACGCGTTAGGTAACCCGAGTTCGCTGTTTTCAGTGCTGTATCGGCAAGACCTTTACGCGCACCGTGCGTTGAGATGAAGTACTGAAGTACGTTTAGACCTTCACGGAAGTTAGCCGTGATTGGCGTCTCGATGATTGAACCATCTGGACGTGCCATTAGGCCACGCATACCTGCTAGCTGACGGATCTGAGCGGCACTACCACGAGCACCTGAGTCGGCCATCATAAACACTGAGTTAAATGACGGTTGCTCTACTTCTTCACCTTGGGCATTGATAACCGTGTCTTTTGACAAGTTGGCCATCATTTCACGTGATAAGTTTTCATTTACACGTGACCAGATATCGATAACTTTGTTGTACTTTTCACCAGCCGTTACAAGACCTGATTGGAATTGTTGGTTGATTTCAGTTACTTCAGCTTCAGCTGATTCAATGATTGATGCTTTAACTGGTGGGATAACTAAGTCATCGATACCAATTGAAACACCTGACTTCATTGCATAGTGGAAACCGGTGTACATGATTTGGTCAGCAAACATAACTGTGTCTTTTAGACCAAGACGACGGTAACACTCATTAATTAAGCCAGAAATCTGCTTTTTACCTAGGGCTTGGTTGATTGACTCATACGGCATGCCTTTTGGTAAAATTAGAGACAGAATCGCACGGCCAACAGTAGTATCAATCACGGTTACAGTGTCTTCAACAACACCTTCTTCGTTTTTAACTGATTGGCTAATACGTACTTTCACTATCGCGTGAAGGTCGGCATTACCACTACGGTATGCTTTTTCTGCTTCTTTTGGATCTTTAAAAACGGCGCCTTCGCCTTTCGCGTTAATACGATCACGCGTCATGTAATAAAGACCTAATACAACGTCCTGTGAAGGAACGATGATTGGCTCACCATTAGCTGGCGATAAGATGTTGTTTGTAGACATCATTAACGCACGAGCTTCAAGCTGCGCTTCAATTGTTAGCGGTACGTGTACCGCCATTTGGTCACCATCGAAATCGGCGTTGTAGGCCGCACATACTAATGGGTGCAAATGAATCGCTTTACCTTCGATAAGCACAGGTTCAAACGCTTGGATACCCAAACGGTGAAGTGTTGGTGCACGGTTAAGTAATACTGGATGTTCACGAATTACTTCGTCTAGTACATCCCATACTTCCGCTACTTCACGCTCAACCATCTTTTTAGCTGCTTTGATTGTCGTAGCCATGCCGCGACGTTCTAATTTGCCATAGATGAATGGTTTGAAAAGCTCTAATGCCATCTTCTTAGGAAGACCACACTGATGAAGCTTAAGTGTAGGACCAACCGTGATTACAGAACGGCCAGAGTAATCTACACGCTTACCAAGTAAGTTCTGACGGAAACGACCTTGCTTACCTTTGATCATATCAGCAAGCGATTTAAGTGGACGTTTGTTAGAACCTGTAATTGCACGACCACGACGACCGTTATCAAGTAGCGCATCAACCGCTTCTTGTAACATACGTTTTTCGTTGCGTACGATAATATCTGGTGCAGCTAAATCTAGTAGACGCTTAAGACGATTATTACGGTTAATAACACGACGGTAAAGGTCATTTAGATCAGATGTCGCAAAACGACCACCGTCTAGTGGTACTAATGGACGTAAGTCAGGTGGCAATACTGGAAGTACTGTCATAATCATCCACTCAGGGTTATTACCTGATTGGTGGAACGATTCCATTAACTTAAGACGTTTAGTGATCTTTTTACGCTTAGTTTCAGAGTTAATTGTTGGTAACTCTTCACGCATTTCTGCAATTAATTGAGCAAGATCGAGTTCACGCAGTAAGTCTAATACTGCTTCAGCACCCATCTTCGCTTCAAACTCATCGCCGTGCTCTTCAAGTGCATCTAGGTATTCTTCTTCACCTAATAGTTGACCACGCTCAAGCGTTGTCATACCAGGCTCAGTTACTACGAATGATTCGAAGTAAAGAACACGTTCAATATCACGAAGCGTCATATCAAGCATTAAGCCGATACGTGACGGTAATGATTTTAAAAACCATATATGCGCAACTGGACTTGCCAGTTCTATATGACCCATACGGTCACGACGCACTTTAGTGAGTGTTACTTCAACGCCACACTTTTCACAGATCACACCACGGTGTTTAAGGCGTTTATATTTACCACATAAACACTCATAATCTTTCACTGGGCCGAAAATACGGGCACAGAATAAGCCATCGCGCTCAGGCTTGAAAGTACGGTAGTTAATAGTCTCAGGTTTCTTTACTTCACCGTATGACCATGAACGAACCATGTCTGGTGAAGCAAGACCAATGCGAATTGCATCGAATTCTTCGGTCTTATTTTGTTGCTTCAGAAACTTAAGTAAGTCTTTCACCTTAGCTCTCCTGTCGGAGTTAATCTTGAGGACGGATGTTCTCGTCCCTACATTCTATTCAGCCATAACAGATGCTGCAGCGTTAACTGCAGCATCTAATTGGCTTAATTTTCTTCCAACTCGATGTTGATACCCAGTGAGCGGATTTCTTTCAACAATACGTTGAACGATTCTGGCATACCTGGTTCCATTTTATGGTTACCATCAACGATGTTTTTATACATCTTAGTACGACCGTTCACGTCATCCGATTTCACTGTTAGCATTTCTTGTAGAGTGTAAGCAGCACCGTAAGCTTCAAGTGCCCATACTTCCATCTCACCAAAACGCTGGCCACCGAACTGTGCTTTACCACCCAGCGGCTGCTGAGTAACAAGGCTGTAAGAACCAGTAGAACGCGCGTGCATCTTATCGTCAACCAAGTGGTTAAGTTTAAGCATGTACATGTAACCTACAGTTACTTGACGTTCAAACTGATCGCCAGTACGGCCATCATAAAGTGTAACCTGACCACTTCTAGGGTAGCCGCCTAGCTCTAGCATGTCTTTGATTTCGCTTTCTTTCGCGCCATCAAATGCAGGAGTAGCAATCGGTAAACCACCTTTCAAGTTTTCAGCTAAACGACGAATCTCGTCATCAGAGAAACTAGCAATATCCACAACCTGACGAGATTCACCGATCTCATAAGCTTGTTTGATGAATGCGCGTAGCTCATGAAGCTCGCGTTGCTCTTTCATCATTTCTTCTAAGCGCTCACCAATACCGCGTGCAGCTAGACCCATATGTGTTTCAAGGATCTGACCGATGTTCATTCGCGATGGTACACCTAGTGGATTTAGTACGATATCTACCGTACGACCTTTGTCATCGTATGGCATATCTTCTACTGGTACGATAGTCGAGATAACACCTTTGTTACCGTGACGACCCGCCATTTTATCACCTGGTTGGATACGACGTTTAACAGCTAGGTATACTTTAACAATCTTAAGTACGCCTGGTGCTAAGTCATCACCTTGGGTAATTTTACGACGTTTGTTTTCAAACTTCTTATCGTATTCAGCTTTAAGCTCATCGTACTGTGCAGCTAGTTGCTCAAGTTCAGCTTGCTTGTCTTCTTCAGCAAGGCTTTGAGTTAGTAACTTTTCAGCATTCAGTGACGCTAAGTTGTCTTCATCGAAACCAGCTGCCACAAGTAACTTGCGTGCACGGTCTAAAACACCGGCTTCTAGAATACGGAACTCTTCGTTGAAGTCTTTCTTCGCTTCGCGAAGCTGCATGTCTTCAACTTCTAACGCACGTTTATCTTTTTCAACACCATCACGGGTGAAAACTTGTACGTCGATTACAGTACCAGTTACAGAGTTTGGTACACGTAAAGAGCTGTCTTTAACGTCAGACGCTTTCTCACCGAAGATAGCACGTAGTAGCTTCTCTTCTGGTGTTAATTGCGTTTCGCCTTTCGGAGTCACTTTACCTACTAGGATATCGCCGCCTTTAACTTCAGCACCAATATATACAACACCTGATTCATCAAGCTTGCCTAGTGCAGATTCACCCACGTTCGGGATATCTGCTGTGATCTCTTCTGAGCCTAATTTAGTATCACGGGCGATACACTGTAGTTCTTGAATATGAATAGTCGTTAGACGATCTTCTTCAACTACGCGCTCTGATAGTAAGATTGAATCCTCGAAGTTGTAACCGTTCCATGGCATGAATGCCACGCGAAGGTTTTGACCAAGGGCTAAGTCACCTAAGTCAGTCGAAGGACCATCTGCTAACACATCGCCACGAGTAACCGGTTCACCAACCATACAAGTCGGCTTTTGGTTAATACATGTATTTTGGTTAGAACGTGTGTACTTGGTTAAGTTGTAGATGTCGATGCCCGCTTCACCAGGGATGCGTTCTTCTTCATGTACATTAACAACGATGCGACTTGCGTCGGCATACATTACTTCACCACCACGTTTTGCAACAATCGTTACACCAGAATCTTTCGCTAGTGTTAACTCAATACCAGTACCTACTAACGGTTTGTCCGCTTTCAATGTTGGTACTGCTTGACGTTGCATGTTTGAACCCATCAATGCACGGTTAGCATCATCGTGTTCTAGGAACGGGATAAGTGCGGCCGCTACAGAAATCACCTGTTGTGGTGATACATCCATATATTGCTGGTCCATGCGACCCATAAAGGTTGATTCACCTTTGTGACGACATGGAATAAGTTCATCTACAAACTCATTGGTTTCAGTTAAGTTTGAGTTCGCCTGTGCGATAACAAACTGACCTTCTTCAATGGCTGATAGGTAATCAACTTCATCAGTTACTACACCGTCTACCACTTTGCGGTAAGGTGTTTCTAAGAAACCGTAGTCATTGGTACGTGCATACGTAGACAATGAGTTAATTAGACCGATGTTTGGACCCTCAGGAGTCTCGATTGGACATACGCGACCGTAGTGAGTTACGTGAACGTCACGTACTTCAAAGCCAGCGCGTTCACGAGTTAGACCGCCCGGACCTAATGCAGAAATACGACGCTTGTGCGTTACTTCTGATAGCGGGTTATTTTGGTCCATAAACTGTGATAACTGAGACGAGCCGAAGAACTCTTTAACTGCTGCCGAAATAGGCTTAGCGTTAATAAGATCTTGTGGCATTATCGCATCTAGGTCACCTAAGCTTAAACGCTCACGTACAGCACGTTCTACACGTACTAAACCTACACGGAATTGGTTCTCAGCCATTTCGCCAACACTACGTATACGACGGTTGCCTAAGTGGTCTATATCATCAACATCGCCAACACCGTTACGAATAGCAATCAATACTTTCATAACCGCTACGATGTCTTCTTTGCTTAATGTGCCAGGGCCTGTGTCTGAATCGTAACCAACACGGCTATTGAACTTCATACGACCTACTGTTGATAAGTCATAGCGTTCTTCTGAGAAGAATAAGTTCTCAAATAAGGCTTCAGCCGCGTCTTTCGTCGGTGGCTCGCCTGGGCGCATCATGCGATAAATTTCTACTAGTGCTTCTAAACGGTTGCTTGACGAGTCAATGTTCAATGTATTTGACATGTAAGCGCCGCTGTCCACTTCATTGATGTATAACGTATCAATAGTAGTGTGACCGGCTTTAACCAATTCAGCCATCATTTCAAGCGTTAGCTCGTCATTCGCAGTAGCAATGATTTCACCTGTTGATTCATCAACATAGTTCTTCGCTAATACACGGCCGATGATGTACTCATGTGGTACTTCTAATTGCTTAATGCCTTTTTTCTCGATGCTCTTGATGTGACGAGCCGTAACACGACGACCACTTTCAACAAGGACTTCACCGTCTTCGCTCTTGATATCAAAAGCGGCAGTTTCACCACGTAAACGTGAAGGTACAAGTTCCATAAGAACTTTACCGTCTGCAATTTCAAACGCAGTAGTATCGAAGAAGATATCTAAGATTTCTTCACTCGTGTACTCAAGTGCACGTAAGATGATAGACGCCGGTAATTTACGACGACGGTCAATACGTACATACAAGTTATCTTTTGCATCAAATTCGAAGTCTAACCATGAACCACGGTAAGGAATTACACGTGCGTTATAAAGCACTTTACCTGACGAGTGAGTTTTACCGCGGTCGTTATCAAAGAATACACCAGGGCTACGGTGTAGCTGAGAAACGATAACACGCTCTGTACCATTGATTACAAAAGTACCGGTATCGGTCATGAGCGGAATTTCGCCCATGTAAACTTCTTGCTCTTTAATGTCTTTAACTGTGCCTGGAGCTTCTTTGTCCATTACTACAAGACGCAGTTTCACGCGAAGTGGAGCAGAATAAGTCACACCGCGAATTTGACATTCTTTTACATCGAATACTGGCTCACCAATACGATAACTTACGTATTGAAGCTCAGAATTTCCCGAGTAGCTTTTAATTGGGAACACAGAACGGAAGGCAGCTTCCAAACCATGATCGCCATCAGCGTCCGGGACTAAGAATTTTTTAAACGATTCTAACTGTGTTGACAGTAAGAAAGGTATATCCAAAACTTGTGGACGTTTACCAAAATCCTTACGGATACGTTTCTTTTCAGAATAAGAGTAAGCCATGGGGTTCCTCAGCTTGCTGATCTTTGACCCGACCTGTTCTTGTAAGAACAGACTTAACTGGCATCTATGCCAAGATGTACAACATTTAACTGTTGTTCCAACTTAATCCCACCTCAACACTAGCAAACTATAAAGCGTTGAAATTAAAGAATAAATCAGATTTTATTTGCGCTATAAGAATAGTCGCTCTATAGCGCAAAAAGGCCGGTGATTAAATAATCACCAGCCCTTGCCTGATTTCTCAGGCAGCGAACCTAGCAAAAGCTAGATTACTTAACCTCAACTTCAGCACCAGCTTCTGTAAGGTCTTTAGCAAGAGCTTCAGCTTCTTCCTTAGAGATACCTTCTTTAACTGGAGTTGGAGCAGCTTCAACTAGAGCTTTAGCTTCTTTTAAGCCAAGACCAGTTGCGCCACGTACAGCTTTGATTGCCGCAACTTTATTAGCGCCAGCGCCAGTAAGGATTACGTCAAATTCTGTTTTCTCTTCAGCAGCTTCAGCAGCAGGACCTGCTACCATAGCAGCTGCAGCAGTTACGCCGAATTTTTCTTCCATTGCTTCAACTAGAGCAACAACGTCCATTACTGACATTTCAGCAATTGCGTCAAGGATTTGGTCTTTAGTTACAGACATTACAAATTTCCTAATAATTAACGGACTCTAAGGTCCAAATAAATTTACACCGAAAGGGATTAAACAGCTTAAAATTAAGCAGCTTGCTCTTCTTTCTGTACACGTACTGCTTCAATTGTTTTACACAATTTACCAGCAGACGCTTCTTTCATAGCGCTCATTAAGCGTGCAACAGCTTCGTCGTATGTAGGTAGAGTTGCAAGCATAGCTGCATCTACTACATTACCTTCAAAAGCGGCCGTTTTAAGCTCAAATTTCTCATTCTTTTTCGCGAAGTCTGAAAAGATACGCGCAGCAGCACCTGGGTGCTCTGATGAGAAAGCGATTAAGCTTGGACCAACAAATGAATCAGATAGGCATTCAAAGTCTGTTCCTTCAAGAGCACGTTTAGCTAGAGTGTTACGGACAACTTTCATCCAAACACCCGCTTCGCGAGCTTCTTTACGAAGGGCAGTGATTGCACCAACTGTTACACCACGAGAATCTGCAACTACTGCAGATAGAGCACCAGTGGCTGCTTCGTTGACTTCAGCAACAATTGCCTTTTTGCCTTGAAGATTTAAAGCCATGGGTGTTACTCCTGGTTTAATGGGTTGCCGTACATCGGCTTCCCTGTTTTACTCTTCCCCATCAATAAAGATGGAGATGCTTTTTACGGCGAGAGCCAGAAGATTAGGAAAAATCTATCTGGGGATTCACACCGTCTACGTAGGTAATATTAAGGCCGAAGCCGCCTACGGTCTTGGACGGAAGCCCAATTTATCGCGTTGCCCGAAGGCGCTTCGAAATTATGGACTTCAACCCGAATTCTTTACTTTGCGATTAACTAAATTAATCAGCAAAATGGCGCGAAATTATAGTACAAATTTCACGCCATGTAAACACTCAATTAAGCAACAACTGTGCTTAAAGTGCCTTGGTCAACAGAAACACCTGCGCCCATTGTTGTAGAGATAGTTACTTTCTTCAAGTAAACACCTTTAGCTTGAGAAGGTTTAGCCTTCTTAAGTGCAACAATTAGAGCTTCAAGGTTTTGTTGTAACTGCTCAGCAGTGAAATCAACCTTACCAATAGTAGTATGGATGATACCATTTTTGTCATTGCGGTAACGCACTTGACCTGCTTTCGCATTTTTAACTGCTTCTGCAACGTTAGGTGTTACAGTACCAGTTTTAGGGTTTGGCATTAGACCACGTGGGCCTAAGATTTGACCTAGTTGACCAACAACACGCATAGCGTCTGGTGATGCAACAACAACGTCAAAATTCATCTCGCCTTTCTTAACTAGTTCAGCAAGATCTTCCATGCCTACTAATTCAGCACCGGCTTCTTTTGCAGCTTCTGCATTAGCGCCTTGAGTGAATACAGCAACACGAACGTCACGACCAGTACCGTTAGGTAGTACAGTCGCACCACGAACGTTTTGATCAGATTTACGAGCATCGATACCAAGGTTAACAGCAACGTCAACACTTTCTACGAATTTAGCTGTTGCTAGTTCTTTTAAAAGAGCAACTGCTTCGTTAATTTCGTAATCTTTAGTTACTTCCACTTTTTCGCGGATAGTACGCATACGTTTAGTTAATTTAGCCATTATCTTAGTCCTCTACGTTCAAGCCCATCGCACGCGCAGAACCTGCGATAGTGCGAACCGCAGCTTCTAAATCAGAAGCTGTAAGGTCTGGTTTCTTTGTCTCAACGATTTCTTCAAGTTGAGCACGAGTTACTGTGCCTACTTTTTCAGTGTTAGGACGGCCTGAACCAGATTTGATACCTGCAGCTTTCTTAAGTAAGTAAGCAGCCGGTGGCGTTTTCATGTCGAACGTAAATGAACGGTCGCCGTAAACAGAGATCACTACAGGAACTGGAGCGCCTTTTTCGATAGATTCTGTACGTGCGTTGAACGCTTTACAGAATTCCATGATGTTTACACCGTGTTGACCTAGTGCTGGACCTACTGGAGGACTAGGGTTAGCCATACCAGCAGCAACTTGTAGCTTGATTAGAGCTTCAACTTTCTTAGCCATTATAAATACCTCATTAGGTGGGTCTTAGCCTTGTGCGCGCGAGGACGCGTACTCTAGCGGCTTCCCAGTTTAAAAATTGGTTTCTCACTTTTTAGTAAACAGTTAAACAAAGGTTTTCCCTGAATACAAAAAGGCCGCTGATTATAAGTTAATCAGCGGCCTTTTTCAAGCTTCGTGCCAAAAATTTAAAAACTTTTGACGCGACGCTTTAAATCAATTACTTATCTTGTTCAACTTGACCAAATTCAAGTTCAACTGGCGTAGAACGACCAAAAATAAGTACCGACACTTTAACGCGGCTCTTTTCGTAGTCAACTTCTTCAACCACACCACTAAAGTCTGCAAATGGACCATCAGTAACACGAACCACTTCACCCGGCTCAAATAATGTTGCTGGTTTAGGCGCTTCTGCGTTCTCTTGTAGACGGTTAAGAATACGATCAGCTTCTTTAGTACTGATAGGCGCAGGACGGTCTGATGTGCCACCAATAAAGCCCATAACACGTTCAGTGCTATTTACTAAGTGCCAGCTTGCATCGTTCATATCCATTTGTACTAGTACGTAACCTGGGAAGAATTTACGCTCAGATTTACGCTTTTGACCAGCACGCATCTCTACGACTTCTTCAGTAGGAACTAATACTTCACCAAAGCTATCTTCTAGACCTTTGATTTTAATGTGCTCTAATAAAGTTTGAGCAACACGCTTCTCATAACCTGAGAAAGCCTGTACTACGTACCAACGTAGTTTCTTTTCGTTATTCTCATCCGACATGGGATCAGATCTCCAATCCAGTTAAAAAGCCTACAGCGCGGAATAATATGCCATCTAATCCCCAAAGGATTAATGCCATAATCACTGTTGCAACCATTACGATTAATGTCGTGTGCGTTGTCTCTTGACGCGTTGGCCAAACTACTTTACGTACTTCAATACGTGCTTCTTTTGCAAAAGCTAGAAAGGTACGTCCTTTTTCAGTTACTGCTGCGATGCCTAAACCCGCTGCAACGGCAACAACAACACCAATAGCACGTAATAATACAGACTGATCTGCATACATATAATTACCAACTACTGCGCCTGCAAGTAGCACAATTGCCACAAGCCACTTTACCGCATCCATCCCACTTGATGGTGTTTCCACATTCGTGCTCATAATATTATTACCTTAACTACAGACACAACAACCCTGCACGTCGACAGGGTTAATCCATTAAAATCTAAACTTAAAAACAAGCTTACTTAAACCGATTTTTAGTTCTAGACTTTGCTCACTTTGTAAAAATTGGCAGGGGCGGAGAGATTCGAACTCCCAACCGTCGGTTTTGGAGACCGCTGTTCTACCAATTGGAACTACGCCCCTGCAAAGTGGATGCCTATTATACTTACGCAATTCATTAACACAAGAGTAAAAAGATACCCATAACTTAAAATCTCTCTGGCGACTGTAAAAATCAAACTTAACATTATTAAAAAAGCAGTTTATGATTGTTCCAATTTTAGGAATACTGTTCGCACAAGGAAGCCAGTGCCTTTACTTCACCCCCTATTCAAAACCCTCATTTTAAGTTTTTTTTGCTTGTTTCATAGCATGCTTATTGCCCGCCCTATTCACTTAGATACATTTTCGAGTGAGCAAGGATTATCGCAAAATTCCATTACATGCAGCATCACTGATGAGCAAGGGTTTCATTGGTTTGCAACACAAGGCGGTCTTAATCGCTTTGATGGTTATGAGTTTAAACGCTTCAAGTCTCACCCTACTGAGGCTAGTATTTCAGGAAACTGGGTCACCGATTGCCTTGCTGGCGGCCCTCATTCTATCTGGTTTTCTACAGCCAGTAATGGTTTAAACTTACTTGATACTCAAACCGGTCAATTTAAGGTTTTTAATACACAAACTGAGTTAGCGATTACTGATAACCGTATATGGTCACTGGCGCCAGATAAGCTCAATAATATTTGGTTAGGCCATGAACATGGAAAGTTAACGCGTCTAAATATAGTCAAGAATGAAGTAGAGTCGTTTAGCTATAATAGCCCCGAGCAAGCTAATACAGTCATACAAGATATTGTTATAGATACACAACAAAATGTCTGGTTAGCAACCAACGAAGGATTAATTAAGTTTAACCCAAAGCATAAAACCTTTAATCACATTGCAGGAAGTCATAAAAATTTATGGCGGCTGCAATTAAATGCACAAGGGCAGCTATTAGTAGCAAGCAAACAAGGGCTTAGCCTATTTAACCCTAAAACAGAGGCTTTTGGGGAGTTTGCTCAGTTTGCAGGTGTATGGATCACCGATATCTTAGTTGACGACACCGATACCTTGTGGCTAACAAGTTATGGTAAAGGTTTATTTTACAAAACAAAGCAAAGTACATCTAAAAATAACTTTGAGCACATACCGCACAATAAGCAGCAACTAAATGGGCTTGCTAATGATTACCTATTGTCACTTTATCAAGATCGGTTCGGTATCATTTGGATTGGTACAGATGGCTATGGGTTACAACGTTATGATAAAAAGCAAAATCAATTTTCGCATCAACAGCACTTGAGCGATGATGACAATACCATTAGTCATAATTTTGTTCGCGCTCTACTCAAAGATACACAAGGCCAATTATGGGTTGGTACTCGTGACGGTTTAAACAAACAAACCGACACAGGTTTTAAGCACTATAAAGTTAACTCAAAATTACAAAGCGGCCTAACCAATAATAATGTCTTTAGCCTACATGAAGATAACAAGCAGCGACTTTGGATTGGCACTTATGGCGGCGGATTACTGCAATATAAACCAACTGAAGATAATTTTATTACCTATACAATGCAAAGCCATCAGCTTAGCAGCGATCGTGTTTATGCGATAACGAGCGATCCTAAAGGAAATTTATGGCTAGGTAGCAATCAAGGTTTAACACGCTTTAATCCCGACACCTTAGAGGTTCAACATTACAAGCACGACGACTCGACTAATAGTCTTGCTAACAATACCGTGTTTACTCTGCTTTTTGATAAAAATACAAACGGATTATGGGTCGGGACGCGTGCAGGTTTAGATTATCTAAGCATGGAAGATGAATCATTTACTCATTACCCCGCCAATCAGGCATCGCAAACTGGTTTAAGCCATAATATGGTCACCTCTTTGCACCTGCAAAATAACGATACTTTATGGGTGGGTACCTTTGGTGGTTTAAACCGCCTTGATAAAAAAACACAAAAAATCTCTTACATTACCGAACATGATGGATTACTAAACGATAATATTTTTGCCATTAAAGATGATAGCAAAGGCTACTTATGGCTAAGCAGTAACCAAGGACTGACTCGCTATAATCCCACGAATCAAGCTATGCAGCATTTTTTACCTCGTGACGGCGTGCAGCATAATTCGTTTATTTTAGGTGCCGCTTTTCAAGCACCTGATGGCGAGCTATTTTTTGGCGGAATCAATGGCTTTAATCAGTTTTACCCTAGTAAACTGCAACTGAGTACTTCATCCCCAACCCCAGTATTAACTGAGCTATTAATTTACAACCAAGCAAGTAAAACAAAAAACTATCTAACAGATCAAAAACAGCCCGCAAAACTAATAAACCATACTAAAAAACTCTCTTTTCCAACCAGCCAAGGGGTCATTGGCTTTAAATATGCCGCCGTTAATAACGCTTCATCGACTAATCAATATCAGTATGCTTACAAGCTAAATGGTTTAGATAAGCAATTTATCTATACCGATGCAAGCCAACGACAAGTTAACTATTCACAGCTAAGTGCAGGTAACTATCAATTACAATTAAAAGTAAAAGATCAATACGGGCAATGGAGCAAAGTTCACACTATGCTAAAGCTGACAGTAACGCCTCCTTGGTGGCAAACGCAATTAGCCTATGCGGCTTATTTTATAATAGTTTTGATTATTACATGGTTAATTTTAGCGTCACGCTATCGAGCTAAAACCGCAGAGCAACTCATTCAACAAGAAAGAAAGCTCAATCAACTAAAGACCCAATTTTTAGATAACATTAGTCATGAACTTAAAACGCCATTGAGCTTAATTTTAGCGCCAGTAGAAAACTTACAACAGCAACAACTTGGTGCTCAAGCACAACAACAAGTTTCTATAATTAAGCGCAACGGGCACCGCCTTCTTAATTTAATCAATGAGTTATTACAGTTAAGTCAGCGTCCAAGTTCGGCTACAGAGAATGTATCCGCTTATTCTTTAAGCCCTTTTGTAGCGCAAATAGTAGACGACTTTGCTATTTTGTTTGCCCAAAAAAATATTAATTTTTCCTTTAAAGACACGACGCAACAGCCTAGTTACATAAATTTAGAAACTAAACATACTTTATCTATTATTGATAATTTATTGACCAATGCACTTAAATACACCCCATCAGATGGAACCGTTAATCTAACGCTTTCTAACACAAACAATAATGTTGTTATAACGGTATCTGATACTGGTATTGGTATTGAAGAGCACCAGCAAGCGCTTATCTTTGAACGCTTTACTCGTATTGCAACACACAACCAAACAGGCAGTGGTATAGGTCTCGCGCTGGTTAAGCAGCTTGTAGAGCAATACGACGGGCAAATTTCATTAGCCAGTAAAATAAACAAAGGAAGTTGTTTTACAGTCACGTTGCCATTGTGTGAATCAGATAACTTATTAACGGATAAACAACTAGCGTCCTCTCAAACTATGCTGGTAGAAAACAACAAAAAACTACTCATTGTTGAAGATAACGAAGAAATGCGTGAGTTACTGGTTTCATTATTTAGTGATAACTACACCTGCCTCACCGCTAATAATGGAGAAGAAGGGCTAGTGCTGTGCCAAACTCAAATGCCCGATATAGTGCTCAGTGACGTAATGATGCCTACGATGGATGGATATCAACTTCTCAGTGCCATTCGCTCAGATATCTCTATTAATCATATCCCTGTTTTATTACTCTCTGCCAAAGCAGACAGTCGCAGTCGAATAAAGGGGCTTGATTTGCTGGCCGATGACTACCTGTGTAAACCCTTTGAAGCATCATTATTAAAAAGTCGGGTTCATGGCTTATTAGGCATTCGTGATGCGTTAAATAAGCACCTAATAAAACAGTTATCAGCCCAAGCACATGCTGTGACCTTAGATGCACAAATAGAGCAGAATAAAGATTACACGTTTACAGAACGCTTAAAAACAATTTTGCGTGAAAATTACCAAAATGAACTGTTTAGCGTCGAAGAGTTTGCCAGTGCAATGTGTTTGAGCCCTCGTGCACTGCAATTAAAAATGAAAGCACTTTTTGACATTACACCCAGCGATTACATTCGCAATACCCGCTTAGAATATGCAGCAAAATTATTAACTGATAGCGACTTAACCATAGGTTTAGTTGCAGATAACACCGGCTTTAGTTCTCAAAGTTACTTTGCCCGTTGTTTCAAAGCCAAATATTCACTTACACCAAAACAATACAGAGAAGCGCAAACATGTAAAAGTAATTAGCTTCGCGTGTGTACTCAAAGCTTTCGCCTGAGTACTATTTTTAAGCTACTGATTTATTTAAATTAACCTTAATTAGCCATTGCTAAAAAAATAACTACAAATGTAATTAAGCAGATAAATTAAGGAAAATCCTATGCTCTCATCCATACAAAAAACGCTACTTGCCACAGCATTAATAACCAGCTTAAGCGCATGCCAAAGCACCTCAACAAACGTTACCTCAAATCAAAACTCGCCTGACATTAATGAAGTAAGCAAACAGCAATACAATGGCCCTAAAGCACGTATAGCTGTGGCGCGTTTCACTGATAAGTCGAATAACTCTAGATGGTGGCGAAAAGAGATCGGTGAAGGTATGGCAGATCAACTTACCACTGCACTTGTTGGCACTAATCGCTTTATTGTATTGGAGCGCCAAGCACTAGACGCTGTGCTTTCGGAGCAAGATTTAGCTGTATCAGGCAGAGTGAGTGCACAATCGGGTGCAGCGTATGGCGAAATTGAAGGCGCTGAGATTGTAGTCGTTGCAGCGGTTACCGAGTTTGATGATGACAGTTCAGGTGCAAGTGTTGGTTCGGGCGGTTTTATTGGTGATGTGTTTAGCTCTGTTTCAGCTGGCTTTTCTGGATCGCATATGGCTATTGACCTACGCTTAATTGATACACGCACTTCACGTATTCTCGCCGCTACTAGCGTTGAGGGTGGCAGCAAAGATTTTGACTTTACTAGCGCAGCGACTAACTTTGGTGGCGCACTCGTTGGAGGAAGTCTTAGCGGTTGGTCAGACACCCCAAAAGAAAAGGCACTACGAGAAGTAATAATTAAAGCCGTTGAATTTTTAGAAACTAAGATTCCAGATACCTACTATCGCTATAACCAAAACAACACGCTTGCAGCAGGCTATACAGCGCCACCACCGCCAAAAGTAACAAGTAAAAGAACAGCGTCTGTAGCTGTCGATGTGCCGAATCATAGAATGCCACATTACGAAAAAATGGATTTGGCAATGTCTCGTATGAACTTGGTTTGCTTAGGGTATTTAAAAAACCAACCTAATTATGAAGAATTTGAGACTGAAGACGTAGAATACGACCGCCAAACTGTATTAGCACTGCGCGAATATCAACAAGAAAAGAGCTTAAAAGTAACAGGCCTTGCCGACGAAACAACAAAGAAATCTTTAGATGACACAAAATGTTTAGCAAAAACTCAAAAATCAGGGCTTGAAAGCTTAGGCAGCATGTTTCAATTTAACTAATCAATACAATTCAATTTAAATCAAGAAAGCGGCTATCCTCCAGCCGCTTTTAATCTACTAGTAATAACTCACCGCGATAAAAATCACATAACAACCAAATTTGCTCAAATTGATGGGTTTTTGGAAAGGCTACTTTTTTTATTACCGCTTCAAAATCACTCTTATGCCAAATGGTACTGGCGTTACGAATTAACAACCAGGTACGTTTTGAGTAATAACGCTTAGTCGCTTTTTGTTTGAGCAATCGTCCTAATGCTGATTGCAGTCGGTGCTCACTGGGCTGTTGAGCCATGTCAGCTAAGTCACGTTGCATTTGTATCGACAGTGGTCGGCCTAGCACGGCCATTGCTTCGGTTTCACTAGCGTATAAATGCGCTACTTCTATATCGAGTTGCTCATTTGCTTGATAACAGCTTACATCGGGTCTATTTGGTTCATTGTGCCAAATATGGCGCATATGAATTCCCGTTTGCTGTTCATAACATCGCAAAAACAACTTAGCTGCATCGTGCTCTAATTGTTGTTTTTCGGCATCACTGCTGCGTTTCATTCAATACCTTATAAACGTCATTTAACAACGATGAAGCGCCAAACCTAAATGTCTCTGGAGCTAAATAATCATGGCCCATAATCTCAGTTGTTAGTTGCATATAAGCATTGGCATCTACTGAGGTTTTTACCCCGCCAGCGGCCTTAAAGCCAACTGGTTTTGATGACTTTTTAATAGCTTTAAGCATAATTTCAGTTGCTTCAAGCGTGGCGTTAACCGCAACTTTACCGGTGCTGGTTTTTACAAAATCAGCTCCCCCTTGAATAGCAAGCTCGGTTGCTTGAGCAATAAGTGCAGGTGTTTTTAGCTCACCGCTTTCAATAATCACTTTAAGTTTAGCGCGACTACCACATGCTTTTTTACTTTCACTCACGTATTCCAGCACCGTATCAGCTTCACCTTTTATAAGTGCTTTGTAAGGAATGACTAAGTCAATTTCATCGGCCCCACGCTCTATAGCTATTAGTGTTTCATTAAGCACTTCATTAAGTGGCGCATCACCTGTAGGAAAGTTAGTCACTGTGGCCACTTTTACATGACTCAATAACCGATTAGCGAGTGCTATTTTTGCATCATCTACAAATTCACTAAACACACAAACTGCAGCAGGCGTGCCTAACTTAGGATCAATACTGTTTACTAATGCATTAATACTAGCTTGACTATCATCGGTGTTTAAACTGGTTAAATCCATTAAACTAACAGCTAGCATGGCGTTTTGAATGTTATTTGTCATTTTATGCCCATGAAATTTTAGAAACCTTAAACTATATAAGTATCATAGCTTAATCTTGCTATAGCTCATAACCAAACACTATAAGCGCGTTTTTTATACTAAATGTCACTCTACCCCTTACTAAATACGATTTAGACCTAAAAAACATGATTCATATAACTTTTAAGTATATCAACTAAGATTTAATTATTTTTTACTTATCAATAGCCGCTATATTCTGCCTTTGCGTTACACACTTTATTATCTCTTTTAGGGGCGTTACTCAGTGCAATATTTACCTATCTTTACCAAACTCGACAACAAGCCAGTATTGGTAGTTGGCGGTGGAGAGGTTGCCTTGCGAAAATGCCGCGCGTTCTTAAAAGCGCGTGCCGCTGTAACCTTAGTTGCCCCATGGTTTTGTGATGAATTAAAAGAACATGCTCACAACAATGAAGTAACATTAATAGATGCCTATTTTGAAGAGTCACATCTTGATGGCAAAATTTTGATTATTGCCGCCACCGACAATGATGAAGTTAACAATACGGTATTTGAACTCGCCAATGCCCGTAATGTGTTTGTAAACGTGGTGGATGATCAACCTAAATGTACCTTTATTTTCCCCTCTATTGTTGATCGCAACCCAATTACCATTGCGATTTCAAGCGCAGGTACCGCGCCGGTATTAGCACGGCGTTTACGCGAAAAGCTCGAAACACTTATCCCGCAGCATATTGGCCCGCTAGCCAACTTAGTCGGTGGCTTTCGCCATAAAGTAAAACAGCGCTTTAAACACTTTGCCGATCGTCGCCAGTTTTGGGAAGGCGTATTTGATTCATCAGTAGTGAGTAAAGTCCAAACCGGTGACACCCATGGCGCTGAGCAACAATTAGAGCAAATGCTAGATGCCAAAGTTGAACCAGAAGGCGAAGTATACGTAGTGGGTGCAGGCCCTGGGGATCCGGAGCTACTCACCCTAAAAGCATTGCAACTAATGCAACAAGCCGATGTGGTGGTATATGATTACTTGGTTTCCGATGAAATTATGGAATTAGTGCGCCGCGATGCTGATTTAATTTGTGTGGGTAAACGCTTAGGCGATCATAGCGTAGCGCAAGAAGATACTAATCAGATGCTAGTTGATTTAGCGCAGCAAGGTAAAAAAGTATGCCGTATTAAAGGGGGCGACCCGTTTATTTATGGCCGTGGTGGCGAAGAAGTACAAGTACTGGCAGCCAATAACGTAAATTACCAAATAGTGCCAGGTATAACAGCGGCCGCAGGCTGTAGTGCCTATGCAGGTATTCCTTTAACGCATCGCGACCATGCTCAAGCTATTCAATTTGTTACTGGTCACTGTAAAAAGGAAGGCCAAGAGCTTAATTGGCAGTCGCTTGCTCAAAAAAACCAAACACTGGCTATTTATATGGGGGTGATTAAATCGCCGCATATCCAAGCTGAGCTATTAAAACATGGGCGAGAAGCAACAACACCAGTGGCAATTATTGAAAACGGCACCCGTAAAAATCAACGTGTTGTCACAGGACAGTTAGACCAATTAGCACAGTTAATTGAGCAGCATCAAATAATTTCGCCCGCTTTACTGATTATTGGTGAAGTGGCTTCGCTGCATCAAGAATTACACTGGTTTGGCGAAAAAGCGCAGATCAGTAGCTTTGCCCAACCGCTGACAGACGTAGCGTAATTTAACAGATTTTAATTTAATCATTTTAGTAGGACGACCAACAATGGCTTTAACTCACCTTCAGCAACTTGAAGCTGAAAGTATCAAAATCATGCGCGAAGTCGCCGCTGAGTTTGAGAACCCAGTTATGCTTTACTCAATCGGTAAAGATTCATCGGTACTTTTGCATTTAGCACGTAAAGCATTTTACCCTGCAAAAATTCCGTTTCCGTTATTACACGTAGACACCAACTGGAAGTTTCGTGAAATGATTGAGTTTCGCGACCGTTTAGCTAAAGAGTACGGCTTTGATTTAATCGTGCACAAAAACCCTGAAGGTATCGAAATGGGTGTAGGCCCATTCACGCATGGTTCGGGTAAACATACCGATATCATGAAAACTCAAGGGCTAAAGCAAGCGCTAAATAAGTACAGTTTTGATGCCGCATTTGGTGGCGCACGTCGTGATGAAGAGAAATCACGGGCTAAAGAGCGTGTTTACTCATTTCGTGATAAACACCATCGCTGGGATCCTAAAAACCAACGTCCTGAGCTTTGGAATACCTATAACAGCCAAGTGAACCCAGGTGAAAGCATTCGTGTATTCCCACTATCAAACTGGACTGAACTAGATATTTGGCAATACATTTATCAAGAAAACATCGAAATGGTGCCACTATACCTTGCTAAAGAGCGCCCAGTGGTAGAGCGCGATGGCACGCTAATTATGGTTGATGACGATCGCATGCCGCTTAATGAAGGTGAAGTACCGCAAATGAAGTCGGTTCGCTTTAGAACCTTAGGCTGTTATCCACTAACCGGCGCAGTTGAATCTACAGCCAGCAATCTAACCGAAATTATTGAAGAAATGCTGCTTTCATCGTCATCTGAACGCGAAGGTCGAGTGATCGATCATGACTCAGCAGGCTCTATGGAGAAGAAAAAACGTGAGGGGTATTTCTAATGTCTAACCTAAATAACGATACATTTAATGAAGTAAAAGAAATTGGTATAGACGCTTACCTAGCACGTCAACAAGATAAAAGCTTATTGCGCATGCTAACGTGTGGCAGTGTGGATGACGGTAAATCAACCCTCATTGGCCGCCTATTACACGACAGTCACCAAATTTATGAAGATCAGCTAGCCGCGCTTCATAAAGATAACGAAAAAGTGGGTAACGCCGGTGAAGAGCTTGATTTAGCATTGTTAGTAGATGGCCTTCAAGCTGAGCGTGAGCAAGGCATAACAATTGACGTAGCATACCGTTATTTCTCAACCGCTAAGCGTAAGTTTATTATTGCCGACACCCCAGGGCATGAGCAGTACACCCGTAACATGGTTACCGGTGCATCAACCAGTGATGTTGCCATTATTTTAGTGGATGCACGTTATGGTGTGCAGGTACAAACTAAACGTCATAGTTTTATTTGTGACTCATTAGGTATTAAGCAGTTTGTGGTTGCGGTTAACAAAATGGATATTGTTGATTTTGACGAAACGGTTTATGAAAAAATTAAAGCTGATTATTTAAAATTTGCCGAGCAACTTAACGTATCAAACATTAAGTTTGTGCCTATGTCGGCGCTTAAAGGCGATAACGTTGTAACCCGCTCTGCTCATACTCCTTATTACACCGACAAGCCGCTGCTTGAGCTGTTAGAAGACTCACCAGCAGCTGAAATTGACACCGGTTTTGAAGCGCGTCTTCCGGTGCAATACGTGGTACGCCCTAATCTAAACTTCCGGGGTTTTCAAGGCACGCTTACATCAGGTAAATTACGTGTAGGTGATGAAGTGAAGGTACTGCCTTCAGGTAAAACATCACATATTAAAGAAATTGTTACTTTTGATGGCAACCTCGACACCGCCGAAGCTGGCCAAGCAATTACAGTGACCCTCAACACTGAAATAGATATTAGCCGAGGAGACGTTATTGTACCTGCGAATTCGCAAGCTCAAGTAACCAACCAATTACAGGCTAAAATTGTGTGGATGCACGAGTCACCATTGGTACTCGGTAAAAGCTACAACCTTAAGCTTGGCAGTAAAAACACCTCGGCCATGGTCACAAAAATTGATCACACAATTGATGTAAACACGCTAGAGCATGGCAGTGCAGATTCATTGCAGTTAAACGAAATTGCGATTGTGACACTGGAGCTGACCGAGACTATTTTAGCCGATCAGTACCATCATAATCATGAAACCGGTTCGTTTATTCTTATTGATCGTTTATCAAACTTAACGGTTGCAGCGGGAATGATAGAACAGGTACTGCAAAGTGAAGAAAACGCGGGACAATTTAGCGACTTTGAAGTTGAATTTAATGCCCTCGTACGCAAGCACTTCCCGCATTGGCAAGCGCTTGATATCTCAAAGCTATAACGTTAATGAACGCCTGTTAGGAACATTTAAAGCATGGTAGAACAGCTCATTTTAACAGGCATTATGTTGCTTTTAGTCGGGTGCCTGTTTGGCACCCGTATTAATCCTGCATGGTTATTTGTTAGTGCCATAGGCACCAGCTACCTAACCGGGTTAATAGATTTAGAAAGCATGCTGGTTAATTACACTAACTCATCATTAATTACTTTAGTGTTATTAATTTTAGTGTCGATAGCGATAGAAAAAACCACACTTATTCAACGCTTAGCTAAATCGTTATCCAGTGGTAGTTTAGTTAAGTCAGTAACTAAATTAGGGCTTTCTACCGCCTTTTTATCGTCGTTTACTAATAATACTGCGGTGGTTGCCTCTTTAATTACCGCCATAAAGGATAACCCAAATCACTCCCCTTCAAAGCTGCTGTTACCCTTGTCGTACACCGCTATTTTAGGGGGGACGATTACGCTTATTGGTACCTCTACTAACTTAATTGTAAATGGTTTTGCAGTAGATGCCGGTATGGCGCCACTGGGCTTTTTTGACTTTACCTTGGTGGGTTTGGGCGCACTCAGTATTGGCTTAATCACTATTTTAGTGATGCTAAAATGCCTGCCCGACAATGGTAAAAATAGCCAAGAGGTGGTGCCTTTTTATTTAGAAGGGAAAGTACAAAGTGGTTCTAAACTAATAAACCGCACCGTAGAAGAAAACGGTTTACGCGATTTAAAAGACTTGTTTTTGGCTGAAATTATTCGTGATGGCAACCGTATTTGCGCCGTTACTCCGCAACATATTATTCAACAAGACGACATACTGCTGTTTGTGGGCGACATAAAATCGGTACCTTTGCTTACTCGCTTTGATGGCTTAAAAGTGGTGCACGACAAACACGAAAAAGACATAGAACACCTCGTTGAAGTTGTCGTTAGTCAGTCGTCTAAGTTAATTGGTAAAACAGTAAAAGAAGCCCGCTTTAGAGAACAATTTCATGCGGCCGTTATTGCTATTCGCCGTGGGCATGACCGCTTACAAGGCGGGCTTGGACAAGTGCGATTACAAGCGGGTGATTCACTCATTCTCGCCCCTGGTAAAAGCTTTTATGACTTAACTAACTTAAAACGCGAGTTTGTGTATATTTCAGGGCTTGATTTACAAACCCACCTCGGTGCAAAGCAATCAAATATTGTGCTGTTAAGCTTTGCGGGTGTGCTGGGATTAAGTATTTTAGGTGCAGTACCGCTGGTTAAAGGCTTGTTAGTGTTACTTATTGGCCTAATGCTGTGTGGTACTATTAAGCTGAGCGAGATAAAGCGCCGCTTTCCTATTGAGTTACTTGCCGTAGTAGGTAGTGCCATAGGTTTAGCCAAGCTGATGATAGGCACTGGCCTTGCTGGGCAAATATCAGACGCTATGTTTGTAGTGCTAGGCGACTTTGGCCCTTATGGCGCGTTTATCGCTATCTTTTTAATGACCGTATTATTTACCGAATTAATCACTAATAATGCCGCAGCAGCGCTATCGTTTCCGGTTGCCTACTCATTAGCCATTGGCTTTAACGTAGAACCTTTACCGTTTATTATGGCGGTTGCATTTGGCGCTTCAGCCAGCTTTATTTCACCTTTTGGTTATCAAACTAATCTAATGGTTTATAGCGCGGGTAACTACCGACTAAAAGACTATGTAATGATGGGGCTACCGCTTTCTATTATTTATTCAATCACCGTACTGACTTTGATCCCGCTGGTATTTCCGTTTTAATGCCCGCGTTTATAGCATAAAGAGACACAGCAAATGGATAACAATATTGTTTGGCATAATTACGCCACCACTAAAGTACAGCGCAGCGAACAAAAAAAGCATAAGCCGGCTATTTTATGGTTTACTGGTTTTTCTGGCTCAGGTAAAAGTACCGTTGCGAATGCACTAGAAGCAGCACTCAATCAGCAAGGTGCGCACACGTACCTACTTGATGGCGACAATGTACGCCATGGTTTATGTAAAGATTTAGGCTTTAGTGATGCCGATCGCGTTGAAAATATCCGCCGCGTAGGCGAAACCGCCAAGCTAATGGTTGACGCTGGTTTGTTAGTCCTTACTGCGTTTATATCTCCCTTTAAATCTGAGCGCGACATGGTTCGTGAGTTAGTTGATGAGGGTGAATTTATCGAGGTATTCATCGACACCCCTCTTGAGGTGTGTGAAAGTCGCGACCCAAAAGGCTTATATAAAAAGGCGCGCGCCGGTGAAATTAAACACTTTACCGGGATTGATTCTACTTACCAGCCGCCAGTTAATCCTGAAATAATTTTAGATACCAGTAAAAACACCCTAGACCAATCGGTAGCTCAACTGATAACGTATCTAAAACATCAGCATATACTATAGGCCCATCTAATGAACCAAACTGAACTGCTAGAAGAAACCCTTATTCTCGCTCGCGAAGCGGGAAGCGCGATTATGGGTATTTACAACAAAGACTTTAACGTTGAATACAAAGCTGATGAAAGCCCCGTAACCGACGCCGATTTAGCAGCTCATAAAATCATTAGTGCCGGACTAAAAAAGCTCACCCCAGACATTCCCGTATTGAGTGAAGAAAGCGCCGATATTGGTTGGGACGTACGCCAAACATGGAAAAGCTATTGGCTGGTTGACCCAATTGATGGCACCAAAGAATTTATTAAAAAGAACGGCGAGTTTACCGTTAATATTGCCCTAATCGAAAACGGCAAACCAGTTTTAGCTGTGGTTGATGCCCCTGCGCTAGGTGTATCGTACATAGCCGCTGAAGCCATTGGTGCTTTTAAAGACAAAGGCGATGAGCGCATCGAGCTTAAAGTCACCACTAAGCCTAACAAAGGCCTCATTCGTGTAGTCGGCAGCCGCTCGCACCCTTCCCCCGATTTAGCTGAATTTGTAAAACGCTTTGATGAGGTTGAAATGGTGTCAAAAGGCAGCTCACTGAAACTGTGTTTAGTCGCCGAAGGCAGTGCTGATATTTACCCCCGCTTAGGCCCAACCTGCGAATGGGACACAGGCGCGGGCCATGCCATTGCCGAAATAGCCGGCGCTAAAGTAACTAAGCTCGATGGCAGCCCACTTATTTACAACACCAAAGATGAATACTTGAATCCGTATTTTGTGGTGAGTGCGGTGGAAGAATAAAAGCTAAGAGCTTCGAGCTGTTAGCCACGAGCAGCTCGATGTAAACCTAAACACCGTAGGTTGGGTTGAGTGGAACGAAACCCAACAAGTACCCGTTAACCATCCTCGCTATTTCGCACTAAACAAGAACTTGTCCACGAATGATAAAGTGCACTAAAACACAGCAAGGTTATGAACATACCAAGTGATAATATAACTTTTTCTATTAGGGTTTGTTCAGGCTTTTGGTCAAGTATGCTTTTTAAGAGATAAAGAAAGTAAAATAGGTACACGCACCGATGCCTATAATCAGCATAAAGAGCCGCTTTATTAAATTACCTTCAGTAGGAGAAATTTCCTCACCGGTATATGGTGCATAAATACTTCTTTTTAATATAAATGCATAGATATATCTATAACAAAAGAAAAATACAAACACGCAAAACAACAACTTTTCTACTGACTCAAAACCTATGAAAAAAGTAGCTCCTAACACAAACCATAAAATACCGAATAATATAACAATGGCTTTCTTTTTATCCATACTGACCGCCTTTATTTTTTCTTTAAGTTCTTTATTTATAAAACTTAATAGGCGTTTTAGTTAAAAGATTTGGACGTGTTGTAGCCTGTGAAAATCTAAGTAAAGTTTTTAGCCTTTATTAAATTGCGTTGTTAGCGATGGAATTTATAGTCGGTAACCCTAATTTTTTAGTTATCGCTGAAAATTAAGCTTTTGTGTATGGTCCATAAACAAATTCGTTGTGTTCAGCAAACTTGTTATCTTTGGCTTTATCAATATAGTAAAAAGCACAAACCTTATTCGGACAAGCATAAGCCGAAATATATTTTTCGTTAGATTTAATATTTATTAGTTCATCGAGTCGCCCAATATATGCGCTCTGACCAAGGCTGTAACCTAACCTTTTGGTATCATCAATGTAATACACTTTATAAGGTTGCTCCTCCCAAATTGGAGAGCACCCATTAAGAAGTAATGATATTAAAACTAAACATATTCTCACACACTTCCCTGCATTCTAGTAACTTGCTCAAATTACACCCTTATAGTTCACATGAGCGCGTTCTTATTTTGTGAACATCTATTAGTAGCAAACTGTGTAAATAATTACCAATTATATTTAAGCGAGGTATTCTACTATGTGTAAAAAAGCATGACATGGAGTAAGGCCTTGTTTTTAGTTTTCGATAAAAGTCCAAAAGAATGACCTACTCCAGTTTGCTAGTAATATCGGTTATAAGTTTTTCTAATTACCTACCATTAATTAAACACTTTTTAAAAGCGGTAACCCCTAACGATTTTGTTGGGCGATAAAAGCAAGCGAGTGTTGATTGAATAAGTCTGGGCGTTCTACGTTACAAACATGGCCGCATTGGTGAATAGTTTGCAGTACGCTATTTTTATGACGCTTAACCATTTCTTTAACCGGGCCAAGGAACATGTGATCTTCTTTACCCATAATGTAAAGAATGGGTATATCAATGTCTTTTTCTTTGAAATACTGCATTAAGGGGTTTACGTCCATGGCTAATTTAAACCACTTTATAAACTCTTTTTGGCACAAGCGTTTTGCTTCACGAACAAACAAAAGTCGAGACTCTTTATGACGCTTTTTCGGCATCATAATAAAAGCAAATAAACGATACAGCCACATGTAAGGCAACAAGTGTTTAAAGGTATTGCCTAAATAAACCAAGGTATTACTACGAGTGTTAAAACGAGTAACCGCCCCACCTAGCACCATGCTAGAAACATATTGCGGGGCGATTTCTGCAATATTTCGAATAAGAATTGTGCCCAATGAAATACCAACAAAGTGTGCGCTGGTGATATTGTTATGATCTAACACATCGATAATGTCTTTAGAGACATTATTAAATGAGTAATTATTATCAACAAAGTTTTGTAATAGATCATTAGATTTACCGTGACCACGAAGATCAAGCAACAACACATTATATTCTTTTTTATAAGCTTTAAGCTGACGAAACCAGATTGCCGAACTCCCCCCTGCGCCATGGACAAATACAACCCATGTTTTACTGGTTTCGTGCACAAAAATAGTATGGAAAAGAATGTCTTTGCTCATTGCAATTAGCGGCCTATTTACTTCATTTGGCTTATTAAATTGTAGAAAGTATAACCGAGTTTAGAAAAAATCTCTTATGAAGTTCCTATTAATGGCTTCAATATTACAGGATAAAACCCGTTTTGAGTTGTTAGCTATAAATTAACTGGCCAAGAAAGTGAGCAAGCATTCTCAATTCTCATAAGTACACTTATCAATCATTCACTGAGTTAATCTATACCAAGTACACATTGACTTGAAAATAACTTTTCAGACTGTATGTCCCGCCTTTCACACCAATCATGCTGATTATTCACTCATTTCGCGGCATATTCCCGCGCTAATTGCTTGCCTTTTGAGCACTGTTTCATATTCGTGACAGTCAGTAACTAATACGCTACAACAAATTTATATCCACGACATAAAAACACATGAAATGTGTGGTTAAAAACTATATTCTTCGGCGCAATTATTATGATAAATAATGGATACACACACATGACAACATCTCAAGGTGCAACGCTTTCAAATGCACCAGCACAAGACGCACACACGTCTAAATCAAAATGGAACCTGCATGATACGCAGTGGACACTGAGCCTTTTTGGCACCGCAGTGGGTGCTGGTATTTTATTTTTACCGATTAATATTGGTATTGGTGGTTTTTGGCCGCTGATTATTATGGCGTGTTTAGCCTTTCCTATGACCTTTTTGGCACACCGTGGTTTGGCGCGTTTTGTATTATCGTCAAAAAATAAAGAGGCTGATTTTACTGATGTAGTAGAAGAACACTTTGGCGTAAACGCGGGTCGGCTGATCTCCTTGTTATACTTTTTATCGATTTTCCCCATTTTGCTTATTTATGGTGTCGGCTTAACCAATACGGTAGACAGCTTTATGGTCAATCAATTAGGGATGGAGTCGCCGTCACGCGTTGTTTTATCGGGTATTTTAGTTGCGCTAATGATTGGCTTAATGATGGGCGGTGAACGCTTAATGCTGCGCGCCTTTGCTATTTTAGTTTATCCACTTGTGGGTATTTTGTTCTTTTTGTCTCTGTATTTAATCCCAAGCTGGCAAATGCCCGATACAGCCTTGCCTGAGCTAGGTAGCTTTAGTAAAACACTATGGTTATCAATTCCTATTATTGTATTTTCGTTTAGCCATGCAGCGGCTATTTCAAGCTTTGTTAATAAGCAACGCAGTCACTATGGTGACATAGCAACGTCTAAGTCTGAAGCAATTCTAAAACGTACCAGCTTATTACTGATCACCTTTGTTTTGTTATTTGTGTTCTCATGTGTGTTATCGCTTACCGGTGACCAAATGGCTGAAGCAAAAGCGGCAAACGTCTCTGTTTTATCTTATTTGGCTAATATTACAGAAAACTCATTTATTGCAACGCTGGGGCCTTTGGTTGCCTTTATTGCGATTATGTCGTCGTTTTTAGGTCACTTTTTAGGGGCACGCGAAAGCTTTACTGGGTTAGTGACTAAACACTCAAACATGAGCCCTAAAGTGGCTGATAAAGTGGGTGCGGTACTGATGTTTTTCGCTATTTGGTTCTGCGCGGTTAAAAACCCAAGCATACTAGATATGATGGATCAGTTATCAGGCCCAATCATTGCGATGATTTTATTCATTATGCCAATGATTGCAGTTTACAAAGTGCCCAGCTTACAAAAATACCGTAACCGTTTAAGTACCTTATTTGTACTGGCTGTTGGCTCATTAGCTGTATTTGCGTTACTGTACAGCATGCTTAGCTAAGCAGTATTTATTACAAAAGCCCAGCGCATTTTGCTGGGTTTTTTTGTGCCTGCGGTTTATCGCAAATGATTTGTTTATATTATTGTTTGTGCAATGTTAGCTTATATATTCGTCTAAAAAATAAGCCAGCCATGCAAAACAATAAATACGTTTTTTTACTCACTTTTATACTCATACTACTTAGCCCTGTAATTAAAGCCGCTGAGCCCCCTACTATTCTATCAATGAAGGAAAGAGCCGCGTTTATCGATAGCATTACCGAAAAACGTATTAAAACGTTATTGCCCACATTAATGCAGCAACACAATATAGATATGTGGCTAATGATAAGCCGCGAATATAATGAAGACCCGATATTAAAAACCATGCTGCCTGCTACATGGCTTTCGGCAAGGCGCACCACTATTTTATTATTTGCAGTTAACAAACAAGGCGGTGTTGACGCCTTTGCAATTGCGCCTTACAAAATAGGAAGTGTGTTTAAAAAGGCCTGGGATAAGCAAGCACAGCCCAATCAGTGGCGTGCACTTAATGAGCTAATTGAGCAATACCAACCACGAAATATTGCCCTTAATACATCAACAGACTGGGCTCATGCCGATGGCTTGGTACTGGGCGATTATAAACAATTAATGTCTACCCTACCTAAACCATATCAAAGCAAAATAATATCAGCCGAGCCGCTGGCTGTTTCATGGCTTGAACAACGTATTCCCGAAGAAGTAGATATGTATAAGCATATTGTATCTATTGCCCATCATATTATTGCTGAGGGATTCTCCAGTAATACTATTACGGTTGGAGAGACAACCAGCGACGATTTAGTGTGGTGGTTTAGAGAGCGGGTAAGGGAGCTTAAGCTGCAAACGTGGTTTCATCCTAGCATTGCAATACAACGCGCCGACAGCAAATCGTTCGACCATGAAGACAGCTTTACCAACGGCTATGCCGATAATGTTATTCAAGCAGGCGACTTATTACATGTCGATTTTGGCATTAATTATTTGCGTTTAAATACCGACACTCAACAACACGCGTATGTTTTAAAACCAGGCGAGACAAGAGCTCCCAATTACCTAGTTGATGCGTTAAAAAAGGGTAATAAGCTACAAGACATTTTTACAGCTGAATTTACAGCTGGTAAAACAGGTAATCAGGTTTTAAAAGCCGCCCGCGAAAAAGCCATTGCACAGGGGTTAAAGCCCACTATTTATACTCACCCGCTTGGCTACCATGGTCATGCAGCTGGCACTACTTTAGGTATGTGGGACTCACAGCAAGGTGTACCGGGGGATGGCGATTACCCGCTGCATTTAAACACGGCATATTCTATTGAGCTTAACAATGCGGTGTTTATAAAACCGTGGAATAAAGAAATAAGAATAATGCTAGAAGAAGATGCCATGTTTGATAAAACCGGTGTGTGGTATCTCAATGGCCGACAAACCGAGTTATTACTCGTTAAGTAGCATTAAACAACACATACAAAAATGGCGCTCAGTGAGCGCCATTTTTATTTAATGCGTTGCTATTATTCTGTATCTGGCAGATTACGGCCATAGAATATTTCCTGCATTTCACGCGTCAGTTTTGAACGAATTTCTTCTTCTTCATCATCTGACAAATCATCTGTAGAAATACCAAATAAATAGGTGTTTAAATCGGTTTCTTTTAACATCATTTTGGTGTGGAACAGATTTTCTTGATACACGTTCACGTCCATCATTTGGTACGCTTCTTTGGTATCTTCTGTCATGAAGTTTTGAATCGAATTAATTGCATGATCAATGTAATGTTTAACGCCGTTTACATCACGGGTAAAGCCACGTACACGGTAATCAATCGTTACCACATCAGACTCAAGACTATGAATTAAGAAGTTTAACGCTTTAAGTGGTGAAATAATGCCACAGGTTGATACTTCAATATCCGCACGGAAAGTACAAATGCCATCATCAGGGTGTGCTTCAGGGTATGTGTGAACGCATATATGGCTTTTATCAAGGTGTGCAACCACTGAGTCAGGTAATGGTCCTGGCGCTTCATCAGCATCATAATTTTGCTGCTCTTCTACCGGCTCTTCTGAAACTAAAATAGTTACGCTGGCACCTTGTGGCTCGTAATCTTGACGTGCAACGTTTAATATATTGGCACCAATAATATCAACCACATCGCCTAAAATGTCGGTTAGTCTATCTGCACTATACTGCTCATCGATATATTCTATGTATTCTTTACGTTGTTGCTCTGTTTTTGCATAGCAAATATCGTAAATACTAAAGCTTAAGCTTTTGGTTAAATTATTAAAGCCATGAAGTTTAAGTTTATCGAAGGGTTTGTTCATAATAAACCAACCTATAAATTAGTGAAATCTGCACCTGCAGAATGAAAAGTTCGCGGATTTTATACGAATTTCACTCACGGAAAAAGCGTTATTTTCCCTGATCTTGAACAACTTCGTGGCTATGAGTAATTTCTACTGTTTTATCAAGCATTAATGCAACAGAACAATACTTTTCAGCGGAAAGCGAAACCGCTCGTTCTAAGTGTTTTTCAGAGACATTATTACCAGTTACAACAAAGTGTAAATTAATTTTAGTGAACACGCGCGGGGCTGTTTCTGCTCGCTCAGCAGTTAACTGCACATCAACTGATGAGAAGTCTTGTTTGGTTTTTTTTAAAATGCTAACAACATCAACCGAGGAACAACCACCAACAGACATCAGTACCATTTCCATTGGACTCGGTGCAGCTCCATCACTGCCCGCATCAAATACCACATTATGGTTGCTGTTAGAGCGACCTATATACGTATTACCTTCAACCCATTTTACATTTGCTTGCATTGTTTTATCTCAATAATTTATATTCATTACACGCAAACACTCACGCGCATTTAAAATTTAATAGCGAATAAAGCGTGGTTTTTAAAGGGGGACTATTAATTAATTGCGTTATCAAATAAGTTTTTGACTAGCCCAGCAAACTCGTCAATAAAAGCATGCTGTTCGACTGTAACAGTGTGGGAAGTCACACTACTAAGTACTTCTTGTAAATCGTAAACAATACCATCAACTTCGCGTACAATTTGGCTACGTTGCTCAGTAGAAAGGTCAGGATGCTGTTGGCAAATGAGTATCACATTTTCGGCAATGACATCTTCAATTAACTCAATAACGGTTGGTGCGCCGGGCTTTATTTCGCCTGGTTTCTCAAACATCGCTAAATTCTGAGTTAGGTACATTATTAAATCATCGTACCCTTGCCTGTTTAAAACCATTGTTTATTTACCTCGCAATTACTGATGCTTAATTTAAGCAGAAAGCACTGATAATTGCTAGCTTTGTGAGATTGCAATACAAAAAAAGCAGCCGAAGCTGCTTTTATACTAATTAAGTCGTACTTAACTAACGTTCAGAGTACTTAATCTATTTTTAAGCCTGGGCTTAATGTTGCCGGCATGGTTACTTTTTCAAGCTCCACAGACGCAACAGGGTATGCACAGTAATCGGCAGCGTAATAAGCGCTTGCTCTGTGATTCCCTGAGGCACCAATACCACCAAACGGTGCAGCACTTGATGCACCTGTAATTGGGCGGTTCCAGTTAACAATACCCGCACGAATACGACGTAAGAAATGATCGTAATCAGCTTGGTTATCACTTAGTAAACCTGCTGATAAACCAAAGCTAGTGTCGTTTGCTTTATCAATCGCTTGGTCAAAATCGTCAAAGCGGAATACTTTTAAAAGTGGACCAAAATGCTCTTCATCTGGGAAGTCATTAATATTTGTACACTCAATAATACCCGGTGTAACAAAACCTGTATTTGCTGTGTGCTCAAGCTCAACTAATACTTCTCCACCCATGGCTTTTAACTCATCTTGTGCTTTAACCATACCAGCCGCTGCGGCCGCTGATATCATTGAGCCCATAAATGGTTGATCAGCGTCGTCGTAGTTACCAACTTTAATTGCCTTAGTCGCTGTAATTAAGCGCGCTAAAATTTCATCGCCTTTAGCACCTGTTGGTAAAAACAGTTTACGCGCACACGTACAACGTTGGCCGCTTGAGATAAACGCAGACTGCACAATATCATGCACTACAGCGAGGGTATCTTCTGCATCTTTAACGATTAGCGGATTATTACCACCCATTTCGAGTGCTAAAATCTTGCCTGGTTGACCTGCGAACTGTTCATGTAAAATATGACCCGTACGTGAAGACCCAGTAAAGAATAAACCATCAATGCCTTTGTGTGACGCCAATGCTTTACCTGTTTCTACTTCACCTTGTACTAAGTTAATAACCCCTGCTGGTAAACCGGCTTTTTCCCATAGTTTAAGGGTTAGCTCAGCCACCATAGGTGTAAGTTCAGAGGGTTTAAATACCACAGTATTACCAGCTAAAAGTGCAGGTACAATGTGGCCATTTGGTAAGTGCCCAGGGAAGTTATAAGGACCAAATACAGCAACAACACCATGTGGCTTATGACGGATCATCGCACGACCTTGCGGCATGGCGTTTTCAACATCACCTGTACGATCTAAAAATGCTTTTTCAGCAATGGCAATTTTACCTACCATAGCGCCCGCTTCAGTACGTGTTTCCCAAAGTGGTTTACCTGTTTCTTGTGCAATAGCAACCGCTAGCTCTTCACTGTGCTCTTTTAATGTTGCAGCAAAGGTTTTTACAATTTCTAAACGCTCACTAAAGCTTTTATCAGCCCAGCTATAAAATGCTTCACGTGCTGATGCTACAGCGCTATCTACTTGCTCTGCGCTTGCAGCTGATGCCTGCCAAATAACGTCGTTATTTGCAGGGTTAACTGAATTAAATTCTGTGCCTTGGCCTTGTGACCATTGACCATTAATAAATTGTGCAGGATGAGTCATATACTTTCTCCTAAATTAAACTGGGGTAGCAGTAACAAAATCGCCCGATTTTAAATGTAATGCATCAGCAAGTTCTTGCGTAAGCACCAGGCTATTAGAACGCGAATCAAATGCCATTGGCGCTACGGTTGCTCTAAAGTCTTCAAGCTTATCATTGGCTAGTAATACCATGGTATCGCCTGTCATCTCGCCAATTTCAACACTAAAGTTTTGTGCATTACGAATGGTGGCAATGTTATCTACTTTTGCTTCAACGGTTGGACCCGCATCAAAAATGTCAACGTAACCATTAAAGGTAAAGCCTTCGCTTTTTAATAACTGAATAGCTGGGCGCGTATTATCGTGTACTTGACCAATAACCGCTTGCGCTTCTTTACTCAATAAATTGACGTAAATTGGGTATTTAGGCATTAACTCAGCAATAAACACTTTTTGCCCGATTCCCGTCAGATAATCTGCCGTTGGGAAATCCATTGAGAAAAAGTGTTCTTCAAGCCATTGCCAAAATGGGCTACTGCCGTTTTCGTCAGATACGCCACGCATTTCTGCGATAACGGTTTGTGCAAAGCGTTGCTGATGTTGTTTTATAAACATAAAGCGTGCTTTTGAAAGCAGCTTACCGTTACAGTTTTTACGATAACCATCTTTTAAAAACAGTGTACACAGCTCTGTAGCCCCAGTGTAGTCGTTACAAAGGGTGAGAATATCTACCGCTTTATATACATCTAGCGTGCGCGAAGAGTGAATCACTTTACTCAAATGGTAATGATAAAATGCGTCATCTAAGCCAACTGCCGCTTCAATACCTGAAGTACCAACTACTTCGCCAGTTTCAGTGTCTTCAAGTACAAATAAGTACCCTTCATCACCGGGTTGTGACGTGGTTTTTGTAAATGAATTAACAGAATGTGCAATCTTCTTTTGTAATAACTCTTCGTTATTAGGTAAAGAAGTAAAGCCATGTCCCGACTCGTCGGCGATGGTTACTAAAGCTGCATAATCACTTTTTTGGATTGGGCGAAGGATCATCATGAATCCGCTTACTCCCTTATATATAACGGTAAATAGGAACTGCAAGGGCAAACAATGTTTGCCCTTAGAGAAGTTAAATTAGCGATTACGCATTTACAACGTGGGCTACTGCTTTTTCAAAGCGTGCCATACCTTCGCGAATATCAGCTTCTGGTATTACCAAAGATGGAGTAAAACGAACCACATCAGCACCTGCCACAAGTGACATTAAGCCATGCTCAGTACCCGCAACTAAAAACTCTTTAGCGCGTCCTTTGTACTGCTCATTTACTACGGCACCGATTAATAAACCTTGGCCACGAATTTCACTAAATACGTGGTACTTTTCGTTGATCGCATTAAGTAGCTCGGTAAATAACGCCGCTTTTGCTTTAACGCCCGCTAATACTTCTGGATTATTCACAGTATCAAATGCGGCTTCTGCAACAGCACAAGCTAGTGGGTTACCGCCGTAAGTAGAACCATGAGTACCTACTTTAAGGTGCTGTGCAATTTCAGTGGTTGTTAGCATGGCGCCAATTGGGAAACCACCACCGAGTGCTTTTGCTGAGGTTAAAATGTCAGGAACTACGTTTAAACCTTGGTATGCGTAAAGCTCACCTGTACGACCAACACCTGATTGCACTTCATCAAAAATAAGCAGTGCATTGTGCTTAGTACATAAATCACGAACGCCTTGTGCAAATTCGTCAGTTGGCGAGATAATACCGCCTTCACCTTGAATTGGCTCCATCATTACTGCACAGGTATTGTCACTGATCAGTGCTTCAAATGCGGCAAGATCATTGTAGTCACAATGAACAATATCACCAGGCTTAGGACCAAAACCGTCAGAGTAAGCTGCTTGACCGCCTACAGTAACCGTGAAGAAGGTACGACCGTGAAAACCTTTGTTAAAAGCAATAATTTGCGATTTTTCTGCGCCAAATTTATCAAGCGCAAAACGACGTGCTAATTTAAGTGCCGCTTCGTTTGCTTCTGCGCCTGAGTTTGCAAAGTAAACTTTTTCTGCAAAGGTCGCATCAACCATTTTTTTAGCTAGACGCAATGCTGGCTCGTTGGTCATTACATTTGATAAATGCCAAATTTTTTCGCCTTGCTCTTTTAATGCACCTACTAATGCAGGATGGCAATGGCCAAGACAGTTAACGGCAATACCACCAGCAAAGTCGATAAACTCTCGTCCTTGTTGATCCCATACACGAGAACCTTCGCCTCGAACTGGAATTACGCTTGAAGGTGCGTAGTTAGGAACCATTACGTGATCAAATAATTCGCGATTGACTGTCATTTTATTTCCTCTTAATTGTGTGCATCACAAAGCAGTAGAATAGGGGTGTGATTATTGTTAATAACCAAATGTGTCGGCAAAAAATAATAGCTATGTATTTGCCTGAAACTACGTTGTGGTTCAATTTTCAGGCGCTCATTATTTCAGAAATTTAGGGTTATGTCTCTTCAAAAACTTTCATGTACCCCTTTAAAATAAAGGGCTTAAGATATTATTTCATAGATAGTGAATAACTATTTGAGAGCTAATAATGATGTGCATTTACCTTAGTCAGCGCCTCTACAACGAAAAAAGCATAGCGCTTATAAACCAACTGCACATGAATAAGTAGAATTAAAGTGAATGAATAGTCGCAAAAAAATTAACAGATTTAATCGATTTGAAGTGCCAAATTAGTAAAATTAGCTGTTTGTAAGGTCTCTAACTCTTTTTTTGTAAACTTATAATAGCTAAACCAGCTTTGTAATTCATCGTCTTCAATAAGCTGGTGCTCTTTTAAATTTAAGTACTGAGAGTAGCAGCGAGCTTTTAAAATTACTTGCGATAATGGCAATAAGCTATCACCTTTTTCTGTCCCATTCACTAACTGCTGCATAACAGTGTTAAAGGGTAAGTATTTAAATGACATGGTTTCAATCACCTTGGCGCTAACAAGCAGTGATTTTTCATTCAGCAATGTCGTTAAAAATAGCGGGTCAGGTTTTAACTCCAACAACGCAGTGTGTAGGTTTTTGTCACCTTCTTCACGAGCACGCTGTATTTTGCGTTGCCATACTTGCTCAAACACTTTTAAGTATAAGCGCACTAAGGCAATTTGCCCCACATTTAATAACATGCCTAAGGTAAATGCATGCATGGGATTTAACCCATTAAGCTGCGCTAGAGTTTGTGCCGCAATAGCACATGACATAGTATTGTCTTTTAACCTGCGCTTTAATAGCGGAAATGGTGCGGTACTGTTTGGCATCCAATGGCGCACTGCAAAAGTAGGCACTACCAGTTGCAGGTTGTCTAAGCCTAAATAACGTAATGCCAATGCTGGGGTATCTACTTTGACTGAGGTGCCTTTACTGCGTTGCTTACGATAAAAAGGTAAATTAACTAAGGTAACCAGCTCTCGTCCAAGCCAGTTTAAATCGTTAATTAGCGGCTCTAAACGACCGACCGATGCCGCACGAGTTGCAAGAATATCAAGTATTGCGGGCACATTGTCATCTATGCCAATAGTGTCTTTGATAACAGAATCTATGTCTTCAAGGCGCTTGGCCATCACGGTCTCAATAACCGTATGTAATTTTTGACTGGTTTTTGCCTGCAACTTTTGATGTGAAGTGCTTTTTTGTTGACGCTTTTGCTGCGCAGCCACTTCAACTTCTAATAAGGTACGATTTTTAACCGGTTTACCATCATTGAGATCTAAGGTATGAATAAAGCCTATTTGCTGGTTGGCAAAACTATGACCCAGTAGCAAATCATGCGCTCGTTGATGTAGCACGTTAACAATACGCTGTTGCTGCAATGTGTCGGTCATAAGCTCTATCTTAGGGAAAAAGTAAATAGCTTGCAGGTATAAGCCTAGAAGCGTGTTAAAAAGTTATCAAGTAAAGCTAAGCCTTGCTCTGTCAAAATTGCTTCAGGATGAAATTGCACGCCTTCGAGTGCGAGCTCGTTATGTAATAATCCCATAATTTCATCACGCTGCCCAGTGTTGCTTTGCGTCCACGCTGTGACTTCTAGCGCTTTAGGCAATGAGTGTGCTTCCACAATTAAAGAATGGTAGCGGCACACTGTCAGCGGGTTAGGTAAACCTTTAAACATACCTTGATGCTGATGATATATTGGCGATGTTTTGCCATGCATCACCTGTTTAGCTCGCACTACTTTCCCGCCGAGTACCTGAGCAATCGTTTGATGCCCTAGGCAAATACCTAATATAGGATAAGTTCCTTTAAATTGCTCCACCACAGATAACGAAACCCCAGCCTCACTAGGGCTTTTAGGGCCTGGAGAAATAACAATGTGATCGGGGTTTAACTGTTTAATTTCGCTCAATGTTATTTGGTCGTTACGTTTTACCAACACTTCTTGATCTAATCGTTGAAAATACTGTACCAAATTGTAGGTAAACGAATCGTAGTTATCGATCATTAAAAGCATGTAATAGAGTACTCAAAGTAATTAGGAATTGCAGGCATATTCTAACTGAAGGCTTTGCAGGTGTCAGTGTTTTGCAGCCCAGCAAATACAAATAGCCGACTTACAATCAGCAATGGTTGATTTATTTTAAATCAGCCCAAGCTCTATTGTATGAGTAATTGGGCAGTCACAGACTATCTATAAATAAAGTGACCTGCATTATTCAACAGAGTATTAAATACGTATAAGCAAGGAGTAACCTATGTTAGGCGAAGACCATTCATTAACTAAAGACTTTCCTGATTACACGCAAACTATTGCAAAACTCAATGCAAATGATGAAAACTTTGCAACCAAAGCAAAACAATATAATGAAATCGATAAAGAAATTCGGGTACTTGAGCTACAAGATTCACCTATCGATGACGACGCTATGCAGCAGCTAAAGCATGACAGAATGATATTGAAAGATTGGTTACATCAACAATTAACGGCTGCTAATTAATTGCTATTACTTGGCGTCTATTAAGTAATAGGCGCCAAAATTAAATTTTCATTTCCCCTTTCCTACCCTATGCTAATCATAACTTTAACCATCATGGTGCAAAAGCATTGCTATTTACTTAGCTTAAAGACAAGCTATCTTTATCTAAATTAAACAACGTTATTTTTTATGGCTAAATACTTACTCTCGATTGATCAAGGAACAACAAGCTCTCGGGCTATTTTATATACCCAAGATGCACAGGTGCTAGGGAGCGCTCAACAAACCTTTCCTCAGCATTTTGTAAAAAATGGTTGGGTTGAACACGATCCTGTAGATATTTGGCAAACTGTATTAACCAGCGTTAAAAACCTCTTAGCGCAGCAACGAGTGACTGCCGCCGATATAATTGCCATCGGCATTGCTAATCAGCGAGAGACCACTTTAGTGTGGAATAAAAAAACTGGGCAACCTATTTATAACGCGATTGTGTGGCAAGATCGACGCACCAGTGAATATTGCGATAGTTTACGTCATGCTGGGCATACACAAATGGTGAATGATAAAACCGGTTTAGTACTCGACCCTTACTTTTCTGCAACCAAAATCCATTGGATTTTAGATAACGTCACCGGCGCCAAAGAGCAAGCACACGCAGGCGAACTGGCCTTTGGCACTGTTGATAGTTACCTACTATGGCAACTCACTAACGGGAAAGCTCATAAAACCGATGCCACCAATGCCTCACGAACTTTACTGTTTAATATTCATCAGCAATGCTGGGATGAAGAGTTGATGGCTTTATTTGATATTCCACTGACTATGTTACCTGAGGTAATGGACTCAGCGGCTGATTTTGGAATGACAAGCAGCGAGTTGTTCGGTGGTGAAGTTCCTATTTGTGGTATTGCTGGCGATCAGCAAGCCGCTTTAATTGGTCAAGCCTGTTTTGAAGAAGGTATGGCAAAAAGTACCTACGGTACGGGCTGCTTTTTAATGCTTAACACTGGTGAAAAAGCGCTTAAGTCAAATAACCGTTTATTAACCACTCTTGCATATCGGCTCAACGGCAAACCAACCTATGCAATTGAAGGCAGCATTTTTATGGCAGGTGCCACCATGCAATGGATAGTAGAAGGCTTAAAGTTATTAGAAAATGCGGGAGAAAGTGAAGCGCTTGTCAAAGATGTTCCTTTAGATCATGGGGTGTTTTTAGTCCCCTCGTTTACCGGCTTAGGTGCGCCCTATTGGGATGCAAATGCAAGAGGTGCTATTTTAGGCCTAACCCGAGACTCAGGCATTAGCACCATTGTGGCAGCCGCCTTACAGTCAGTGGGTTATCAAACCAAAGATTTACAAAAAGCTATGGAGGGTGACGGGCTTCGTCCTAGTATTTTAAGAGTTGATGGCGGCATGGCAAACAATAATTGGGCCATGGCATTTTTAGCTAACATTTTAGGTGCCAGTGTTGAGCGCCCAACCTTAACTGAAACCACTTCATTGGGGGTTGCCTACTTAGCAGGCCTACAAACTGGGGTTTATAAATCAACGGCGCAGCTTGCCAGCATGTGGAAAAGCGATCGTCGCTTTGAACCCACCATGAGCAGTGAAGAGCGCAACGATTTATATGCAAAGTGGCTACATTGCATTGCACAAGTTAGACTTTCTAATAGCACTGACGACGAGAGTGACTAAGAATCTATGAGCGTACACGATAACGAATATGACTTACTCATTATTGGCGGCGGCATTAACGGCGCTGGCATTGCTGCCGATGCCAGTGGTCGTGGCTTAAAAGTACTCTTATGTGAGCAGAACGATTTAGCCTCTGCCACCTCCTCTAATAGCAGCAAACTTATTCATGGCGGGCTTCGCTATTTAGAGAATTATCAATTTAGATTGGTAAGAGAGGCCTTGCGTGAGCGTGAAGTACTGTTAAAAAAAGCACCGCATATTATGTGGCCACTGTCTTTTCGACTGCCGCATCAAACACATTTACGATCGCCATGGATGATTCGTCTGGGGTTATTTATTTACGACCACCTAACCAAGCGTAATACTTTACCTGCTTCAAAGGCGATTGAGTTTAACAGCGATAGCGTTCTTAACAGTAGCATTACCCAAGGCTTTGAATATGCAGACGGCTGGGTTGATGACGCACGTTTAGTGATTTTAAACGCACAAGCAGCGCATAATTTGGGTGCCACCATTGCAACACGCACGCGCTGTATTAAAGCCATCCGTAACGCAGACTATTGGGATGTGATTTTAGAGCAACAAGCCAGCAAACAACACCTAAACATTAAGGCTAAAAGTGTTGTAAATGCTGCAGGCCCTTGGGTAGCATCATTATTTGAAGATGTATTTACCCTGCCCACACCACATACTGTTCGTCTTGTGAAAGGCAGTCATATTGTGGTGCCTCGAATTCATAGCCAGCCAGTTGCCTATATTTTACAAAATGAAGATAACCGTATTGTATTTGTGATTCCTTATGAGCAAGATTACTCACTGATTGGCACCACGGATGAAGAGTACATCGGCGATATTACTGATGTAAAAATTAGTGAGCAAGAAATCGAGTACCTGATCAGTATTACTAATCATTACTTTAAAAAGCCAATAAGCGAAGCAGATATTGTGCACACGTTCAGTGGCGTGCGCCCGCTGTTAGATGACAAATCAACAGATGCCCAAGCGGTCACCCGCGATTACAAACTGATATTAAATAATGAGGCTGATCATGCTCCATTATTAAGTGTGTTTGGTGGCAAAATTACCACTTATAGAAAGCTTGCAGAAAATGCCGTCAATAAGTTAGCGCCTTTTTACCCAAAGATGAGTGGCTCGTGGACGAAAAACCCCCCTTTACCAGGCGGCGACTTTAGTAACCAAGCATACCTTATCGCTCAGTTAGAAAGCAGCTATCCTTGGCTGCCAACCGACACCTTAAAAAGAATGGCTCGCAGCTATGGCACGCTTAGTTATCAATTATTGGGTAAAAGCCAAGCAATCGGCGATTTAGGTTATCACTTTGGCCATGGCTTATATGCACAAGAAGTTGATTACTTAGTAAACCATGAATGGGCAAAAAGCAGCGCAGATATACTTTGGCGAAGAACAAAGCTTGGGCTGCGCTTTACTGAAAAACAAGTCATTGCCTTGGGGCAATATTTGACTAGGGCCTGTTGATCTTGCGGATTAAAATTTATTCAAACTAGGGGCTATTTAATCGCGGCGCGAGGTTTGTGACCTAGTGGGCTAAGTAAAAACCGAGCAACAAAGAGTCAATAGACCCTAGGCAGAACCCTTTGGGCAGCGCCTATTTGGCATTGATGCTACGTTATCGCCTATTTATGGGGAATAACCACACTACATAAGCTCTGCCTTGCCTAAATACCAAAAAGACTGCTGTAAATTTAACCTTGAAAGGTCAACAGGCCCTTACACCCTGCTTGCCACAGCTAAGCTGCGATTAACTCGTTGCAACAAGGTGCTGTGTTAATGCAGCTTTTTCATCAGCCGAAAGCATTTGCTTTGTTTTGCTGGCAAAGTCATAACGTACCATGACCGTTTTACCAATAGCGCAACACTTATCTTGCTGCCAGGCTTCTTGGCGGATCACAAATGAGCTATTACCAATCTGCTCTATGCTGGTGTTAATTGTCACCTCATGAGCATAAAATAGCTCGCCGACAAACGACACTTCAACCTTAGCAATAATTAACTTCCAGTTGTGAGGATTAAGATCAGGGGTAAAAAATTTAAAAATAGGTACTCGGGCGGCTTCAAACCAAACAGGGAGTACGGTATTGTTGATGTGTCCGAGTGCATCCGTTTCGCTAAAGCGCGGCATCACTTTTTCAGTAAACATAATAATCCATAATAATTAAACAGGTAACTCATGACGGACTTTATCCGCGTGTATGACAACGCGCTCAGCAGTGACTTTTGTGATAACTTTATCACCACCTTTTCTCAAAGCCCGCATATTAAACAAGGGATGACATCGGGCGGCGTTGATCTTAATAAAAAAGATAGCCACGACCTACACTTAAACAATCATCCTGAATACGCAGAACAATTAAAACATATTCAACAAACCACTGCACAGTATGTTTTTAAATACATTGAAGAACATATTTTTATGATGATTGGGGCATTTGGTTTAAAAGTGTATCACCCAAAAACAGGTCAGCCGGTAGATTTGACTCATGCCAATTATGACGAAGTAGGTAAACCACAACTTCCTTTACTGGTGCAGCAAATTTTTAGGCTCGGTAATATTCAAGCACAAAAATATGAGGTCAATAAAGGGGGCTATCCGTATTGGCATAGTGAGGTGTATCCGCAGTTACAGCATAACGAAGCGTTGCATAGGGTGTTGTTATTTATGTTTTATTTAAATGATGTTGAGGAAGGCGGAGAAACCGAGTTTTATTATCAAAATAAAAAAATAGCCCCTAAAAAAGGCTCCATGGTGGTTGCCCCAGGGTATTTCACGCATACACATAGAGGCAATAAGCCAGTATCAAACGATAAGTATATTTTAACCTCATGGGTTTTGTTTAATCGAGCAGAGCAAATTTATGGAACGCCGCAAAGCTAAAGCGGTCAGCGGTCAGCGGTCAGCGGTCAGCGGTCAGCGGTCAGCGGTCAGCGGTCAGCGGTCAGCGGTCAGCGGTCAGCGGTCAAAAATTAACTAACTGCTGACTACTGTCAAGTATTTGCACTTTAATAAACAATAATTAAAGTGCAGGTTTGCATTAAACTGAAAGCTGACGGCTTATAGCTGACAGCTTCAAATCAGCTCATCAAACAAGTTAAATAGCGTGTCCATTTCTTCTAGGGTGTTGTAATGCATGCAACCAATGCGTACTACGCCGCCCTTATCAAGCACACCAAGTTGTTTGCATAAACCTTGGGCGTAAAAATTACCATCCCATACACATACATGTTGTTTGCCCAAAAATTCAGACACTTGGCGAGGCTCTAACCCTTCAAAGGTTAGTGCAAACGTAGGGGTACGCTCACTTAAGCGTGCTAAGTCATCAATACCAAACAATTTAATACGTGGGTAATTAACCAGGCGTGTTAAAAAGTATTCACTAAGCGCCATCTCGTGTTGCTTCGTTTTTTCAAACGCAACACGCAGTTTTTCTCGGCGTGAGTGACTGTCATTAAGCTCGCTAATGGCCGCAATGTAATCAACCGCTGCAATAAAGCCCGCTAGTGCTTCAAAACTTTGTGTGCCGGTTTCCCAGCGGCCTGGAGCAACATCTTTTGCTGGTTCTACTTTATAAGGTGTAAACCCTTCTAAGTGATCTGTTTTGCCATAAACCATGCCTAAGTGCGGACCAAAAAACTTATATGCAGAACACGCTAAAAAGTCACAATCTAACGCTTGCACATCGATTAGTTCATGAGGGGCATAATGCACAGCATCAACATACACCAATGCACCGACATTGTGAGCAAGCTCTATAATACGTTTAATATCGTTAATAGAGCCTGTGGTATTTGAGGCATAAGTAACGGCAACTAATTTAGTATTACTGTTTAATAGGCTTTCAAAATGCGCCATATCTAAACTGCAATCGGCTTCGTTAATAAGCGCTGTGTTAACCACTGCGCCTTTATCCTCAGCGGCTTGCTGCCAAGACGATACATTTGAAAAATGATCTGCATTGGTCACAATAATTTCATCGCCAGCTTGCCAGTCGCGTGAAATCGCGCGACTAAAGCTAAATGTTAGGCTGGTCATGTTCGGACCAAACACAATATTTTGTGCACTCGGCGCATTTAACAAATCAGCCGCCGCTTGACGCGCATTAGCCATCAGCTCAACCGTTTTGTCACTTGAGAAAAACGCACCGCCCAAGTTTGAATTGTAATGCCCTAAATAAGCGGTCATGGCACTCAGTACCGGCTGGGGTACTTGTGAGCCACCTGGCCCATCTAAAAATACCGGTGACTTGCCATCAACCGTTTGCATTAAAGCGGGAAATTGCGCGCGCAATTGCATTAAATTCATTTTATTTCTCTTAAGCAGTTAGTACAAAACAATCCAGGTAACCTGGTTTGTTAGCATCAATTTTGTTCATTGGCGTGGCGTTATGCCATACCTGACGGTCATTAATTAGTGCAAACATGCCGTCTTTTATTTCCATTTTAAAACACGGTTCTGCTTGTTGGTTTTCATAAACCAATAGCTCACCACCTTCTAAATTTTCATGAGAAACACCACATACGCATACATGGTCAAACCCATCTTGATGCACACCTTCTGGGGCAGCTGGCGTATCGCTATCAATGGCAAGCATTCTAAATTGGTGAATTTCGATATCACGATCTGCATCAATACCGGTAATCGCACAAAATTCGCTAACAATACTTTTCATACCCTCAGACTCAAGCAAGCTTTGCTCTAAATTTTCGTAAGTACGTTCAACATTACCTTGAAAGGTATTAATTGAATCGTCTTGCACAAACGCTTTAGTCGCTTGAAGATTAAGCTCACCATTTTGTAGTTTAACCACTGAATAACGGCGTTTACGAAACGCACCATCTGCATATGGGTTTGCAGGTAAGTTATCAAAAGAAGGCTTAACCAAATCAATGTTGGCTTGGTTAATAAAACGAAGTTGCAGTAAATTCTGGTTGTTTAATGCGGTCATAAAATCCTGCTTATAATAATGATAATATTGGCAGGGATTTTAATGCATATAGAGAGGATTTTTTGCTTTATTAACAATAATAATAACGGCATTTAGCGCAAGTTAATACAATCATCGAATAAATTTAGCATTATCTATCTAATATTTAATTTAGCTAATAAAAAACCCGCCGAAGCGGGTTTTTAAACAAACTCTATAAATTATACAGCTTGTTGAATAATTACGTTGTCTGCTTTTTTAGTGTACTGAGGCATACGGTGGAAGTTCAAGTAACGGTAAGTATCTGCTGCCGTTGCATTGATTTTCGCTGCATATTCTTGGTACTCAGCAGGTGTAGGTAATTTACCTAAAATTGCCGCCACTGCTGCCAGCTCTGCTGAAGCTAAGAATACGTTTGCGCCTGTGCCTAAACGGTTAGGGAAGTTACGTGTGGAAGTAGACACAACCGTTGCTTTATCTGCAACACGTGCTTGGTTACCCATACACAATGAACACCCTGGCGTTTCAATACGTGCTCCAACACGACCAAAGATACCGTAGTAACCCTCGTCTGTAAGTTGGTCTTTGTCCATTTTCGTTGGTGGTGCAACCCAAAGCTGTGTTGGGATACGACCTGTAAAACCATCGAGTAATTTACCCGCTGCACGGAAGTGACCAATGTTAGTCATACAAGAACCGATGAATACTTCATCGATTCTCTCGCCTGTAACGTCAGATAGTAAACGCGCATCATCTGGGTCATTTGGCGCACACAGTACTGGCTCTTTAATCTCGGCTAAGTCGATTTCAAGCACATGCTTGTACTCTGCATCTTTGTCCGCTTCCATTAGTTCTGGATTAGCTAACCATTCTTGCATTGCAGTAATACGACGTTCAATCGTACGTACATCACCGTAACCCTCAGAAATCATCCACTTAAGCATAACAATGTTAGACTCAAGGTATTCGCTGATCGACTCTTTAGAAAGCTTAACAGTACAACCAGCGGCTGAACGCTCTGCTGATGCATCAGATAATTCAAATGCTTGCTCAACGGTTAAGTGCTCAACCCCTTCAATTTCTAGAATACGGCCAGAGAATTCGTTGATTTTGCCTTTCTTCTCAACTGTTAATAGGCCTTCTTTAATACCGTAGTAAGGGATGGCATGAACGAGGTCACGTAACGTAATACCTGGTTGCATTTCACCTTTAAAGCGAACCAAAATCGATTCAGGCATATCAAGTGGCATAACACCCGTTGCTGCTGCAAATGCGACCGCACCCGAACCCGCAGGAAATGAAATACCTAATGGGAAACGCGTATGCGAATCACCACCGGTACCTACGGTGTCTGGCAATAACATACGGTTCAACCATGAGTGAATTACACCATCACCTGGACGAAGCGATACACCGCCACGGTTCATAATAAAATCAGGAAGTGTATGATGCGTGTTTACGTCAATTGGTTTAGGGTAAGCCGATGTATGACAAAAAGACTGCATGGTTAAATCTGCAGAGAAACCTAAACAGGCTAAATCTTTAAGCTCATCACGTGTCATAGGACCGGTAGTATCTTGCGAGCCAACCGTGGTCATTTTAGGTTCACAATATTGGCCTGGACGAATACCGGCAACGTTACATGCTTTACCCACCATTTTTTGCGCAAGTGTAAAGCCTTTATCTGATACTTCAGTTACAGCGGGTACTTTAAATACGTCAGTTGCACCTAAACCTAGAGACGTACGTGCTTTGTCTGTAAGGCCGCGACCAATGATCAGTGGAATACGACCACCAGCACGAACCTCATCAAGAATGACCTCTGATTTAAGTGCAAACGTAGAGATCACGTCATCAGTACCGTGGCGCTTAACAACACCTTCATAAGGGTAAATATCTATTTGATCACCCATGTTGAATTCATCAACATTTAATTCGATTGGTAATGCACCCGAGTCTTCCATTGTATTGAAAAAGATAGGCGCAATCTTGTTACCTAAACAGACACCACCTACGCGCTTATTTGGGACAAATGGGATGTCAGCACCCATAAACCAAAGCACGGAGTTAGTAGCAGATTTACGTGAAGACCCGGTACCAACAACATCACCTACGTAAGCAAGTGGTAACCCTTTAGTTTTTAATTCTTCAAGTTGAGTGACAGGACCTACTTCACCGTTTTTATCAGGGTTAATACCATCACGTTCTGTTTTAAGCATCGCTAGTGCGTGAAGTGGGATATCAGGGCGTGACCATGCATCTGGAGCGGGTGATAAGTCATCAGTGTTTGTCTCACCAGTGACTTTAAATACAGTAACCGAGATTTTTTCAGCAACAGCTGGCTTATTAGTAAACCATTCTGCGGCAGCCCAAGACTCAATAATTTGTTTGGCGTATGTATTACCTGCTTTTGCTTTTTCTTCTACATCGTAAAACGCATCAAACATTAATAAAGTGTTTGCGAGGCCCTTAACTACGATTGGCGCTAACGCTTCGTCATCAAGTAGGTCAACCATTGGCGCGATATTGTATCCACCAAGCATAGTACCAAGCAATTCAGCTGCTTTTTCTTTAGAGAGAAGTGGAGAGACTGCTTCACCTTTTGCAACTGCCGCTAAAAACCCAGCTTTAATATAGGCTGCATCATCAACACCCGGTGGTACACGGTTGATTAGTAGTTCTAGGACGAATTCTTCTTCGCCTGCCGGTGGAGTTTTAATTAGCTCAATAAGATCAGCCGTTTGCTGAGCATCTAATGGCGCTGGTACGATACCTAACGCGGCACGTTCTTCTACGTGTTTACGATATTCTTGTAGCACAGTATTGCCCTCTTGGTGACGTGAAAGTATTCGGTAGTGTTTACAAAATACACTATAACCCAATACTTATAGTATTCTAACGCTCAATTATAAAGCTTTTATGTATAGATTAAAATCCATCCACCTGGGCAACTAGTTATATCCATTATTAATAATATGAATAGTAGGTTAAGTAAAATAAACTTTTATGAATACCTATTACTGGCATAAAAAAACCCAGCCTAAGCTGGGTTTTTACTCAATTATAAAACTATTAACGTAGTACTTTTACACGTTTAATAGATTTTACTTTTGCTTCAACGCGACGGTTTTCAGCGTGAGCTTCTGCCGTATTTGCTGGATTTTTAAGACGCTCTTCACCTAAACCAGCTGTTGTAATGCGATCTTCTGCAATACCATCAGCAATTAGCTTTTTAGCTACTGCATCAGCACGTTTTTTAGATAACCACTTGTTGTAAGATGCTTTACCTACTTCTGAAGTGTGACCTTCAAGTAATACTGTTGTATCAGGGTGATCGTTCAAGAAAGAAGCCACTGCATCAATATCATTTAAGTATTGATTAGATACAGATGAATCATTGTTAGGGAATGTCACTAACAAGCTTACTGTTACTTCAGTATCTTCATAAAGTGTACAGCCATCGCTATCAACCGCATCTGTCATCGGTGTGTTAGCACATTTATCATCAATATCTGGAATACTGTCTTTGTCAGTGTCTACAGATGTTACTGGTACTGGAACAATTTCTGGCTCAGGTGCTGGCTCAACCACTGCTACTGGCGCTGATTTTTGGCCAAAGAAGTAGTTAATACCTAATTTTGCGCCAACATCTGTGTAGCCTTTGTCTAAACCTTGGTAAACGCTGGTTTCAGCATTTACAAAGAAGTTGTCTGTAACAAAGTGTCGGTAACCTACACCTGCGTTTACAAACGTGTTGTCATCAACAACATCAATATCTTTCAGACCGAATAAACCGTAAAAAGGACCGCCACCAAAGTGGTAAAGCGCATCGATACCGTAACGTTCGCCGTCAATATCGTTGCGATTGTTAAGTACTTTGTCATGAGCATTGAAGTCTAGATCTGCGTACTCTAAACGCGCGCTCCAGTAATCATTAAAGCGGTAACCTAATTCAGCACCCCAACCTGTTGACTCATTCACGTCAAGGCCAGCTTGCTCACGCATGTTTTTCCATGAAGCATCGTAGTAGTCGCCAAATGCGCCGATGTAAAAACCTTCTTGCTCGGCAGCAAAAGTAGATGCGCTAGTTGCAGCTAACGCAATGGCAATTGTAAGTGATTTTAATTTCATTGTTTTCTTCCCATTTTAACAACTAAAAAATGTAGCTAAACATTGCTAGCTCTTCTAACTTATCTATACAATAGCTTAGCCTTTGTTAATCAATACTTAACGTAGAATATATTTTTAATATCTCAGGATAATTAAACTAGCCTATAAAAGTGTTGATCAACCAATACTAGTCCAAATAGCAAACAATCGCTTTAAACCCCATACGATCACTGGCCTTTGTGGGTATTATGGTATCACCCGTTCATAGTTTGCTCTATGAATGAACATCGCCAGGGTAAAAAATGACCTTTTATGTTCATTCCTAAACACACAAAACCATGCTTAAGTACCACAAAAAGTACGGTAATTCTTATCATCTTTCGGAGCTTCTTTAAACTCACTGGCTTGCCCATGGCTCGCATAAGGGGTTGCTAACACATCAAAAAATCGTGTAAGCATCTCACTTTCACCCTGTGTTATGTACTGAGAAATAATCTCTTCAATAATATGATTACGTGGAATAACACTTGGGTTGGCTTGTCGCATCACCTGATAGCTATGCTCATCTGTGTGTGCCTGCCACTGCTTTACCCACTCACCAAGTGCTAGCGGTATTTTACTCTGACCATTTAACGATTCAGTGAGTGCATCAAAGGTATTGGTGTAATCTAGCTGGTGCTCTTTAAGTAATCCAAGTAACTCCCCCACCAGCTCATTGTGTTGCTCATAAGATGATGCTTTTAGTCCTAACTTTTGTACCCACATAGTGCTAAATTGTTGATTAAATTGGGTCGAAAAGTCTGCAATGATAGGTGTCAGCATTGCTACAGCTTGCTCATCATCGTCACTTATTAGTGCCATTAAACTCTCTGCTAAGCGAGCGCAGTTCCAACTCGCCATGTTTGGCTGATTGCCAAATGCGTAACGTCCTTGCTTATCAATAGAGCTAAACACGGTATCAAAATCAAACTGGTTCATCATGGCACATGGGCCGTAATCTATGGTTTCACCACTAATTAAGGTGTTGTCGGTATTCATGACACCATGAATAAATCCCACCCTCATCCAGCTTATGACTAAGTTAACCTGACGACTAATCACCGCAGCTAAAAAATCCAAGTAACGCTGGGCGCCAGTGCTGTTAATTTCAGGGTAATGTCTTTGAATGGCTAAATCGGCTAAGTTTTTTAAACTGGTAACATCGCCTTGGGTGGCTAAATATTGAAACGAACCCACTCGAATATGACTACTCGCGAGTCGCGTTACAATAGCGCCAGGTTGAGGCGGGTTACGATAAACGGTTTCGCCACTACCAACCACGGCTAAACAACGCGTAGTTGGAATACCAAGCGCGTACATTGCTTCGCTCATTACGTACTCGCGAATGGCGGGACCTAATGCACAGCGCCCATCACCACCACGCGAAAATGGCGTAGCGCCAGCGCCTTTTAACTGCACATCCCAAAGCTGGTTTTTATCATCACTAATCGCGCCAAGTAAATGCGCTCGCCCGTCTCCTAAGCGCGGAGAAAAGTGACCAAACTGATGCCCCGAATACCCAAGTGCAACTGCAGAAACAGCTTGGGGCTCATTACCGCTGAATACACTTGCCCGGGAATCGGCATTCACTTGTATATTAAATTGTTCGGCTAAGGGCTCATTCCATAACAATAATTGTGGCGCTGCCACCTTGGCTGGATGATCGCTAATTGCAAACCCCTCACCAATGTCGGTATACCTTGGCACTAATTTCATGTTTAATCCTGTTGTTGTTGGCTTATACCTACACGGTTGTCGCCGACACCATAAGCGACAATTAAGCTTAGCTCTTGCATACTTAAGCCGCTTTGCTGGTGTAGCTCATTGAAGAATGCCTGCGCTGCAATCAGTGACTTTTTAGTTTGTAAGCCACCGTCTATAATTTTATGGGCACGCAAATAGCTCTCTACGTCCCTTGAAAGTAAAAAAGTATCTTTTCCTAAGGCACGCAACGCATAAGGACCGGTATTACCACCAAGCCTCGCACCATGCTTTTTTAAATAGGCCCACAAGCCAATAATATCCTCACTTGGCCAGTTAGCAATAAACTGACTAAAGCTGCCGTGTTGCGCTGCAACCTCGTGGATCATATACGCATTTTCAGTAATGGTTTTTACTTTTTTATAATTGCGTACAATCCGCTCATCACTGGCTTTTTGCTCTAACATGTCTGGTGGCATCATCAATAGTTTTTCAACACTGAAATCCCAAAAAACCTCTCTAAATCCGGCCCATTTACTGTTGATCACCGACCAATAAAAACCACTTTGAAAAACCTTGCGCGTAAATTCTTCTAGCCAATCATCATCACTTAATGTGACGAGTTGCTTTGTTGATAAAGGTTTTGCGAGTAATAATTTAAGCATTTTTTCAGAGCCCTTTCGCTCTACTGCACGCTTATAAATATCGCTAAATTTTTCCATCTGCTTAATACCTTACTTCTGCTATGAGGCTAGTGTACGAGAAAAGCAGCCAATACGTAATAACTGTCAATTGGGATGAATCTATCTGTATTTAGTCACTTGACACCTAGACGGCTAAAGTGGTTTAATCGCCACACTTACCCTATTACATTGTATTTGCTGATTGATTTTTCAATAGCAAGTGCAAAGGGCTGGAAGAGGTGCGTTATTCAGGTAGCGTATGTTAGGAGCGCAAACTCCATTGAGCATACGTGAGGGGAATTAACGCCGAGAGGTAACACTTTTTTGTGAAAGGTTACTTCGGGCGACTAGGTTGAATCCTAGCGACTGTCACCAATAACATATTTGGTGGAGAGCTTCTGGTCTTAGTATAATAAGGCCGTGCGCCCTATTATTTAAGCCCATTCGCTCTTCGAATTATAAATACATTCAAAGAGTCAGGCACCCTAAATACCCGCCAATAACTCGACGAATGCCCTATAAGTTCGTGAGAGATGATCAACAACTTCAATATTAACAATTTCCATTTATGGACTGCGCTGATCACCCCATTTGATCAAAATGGCCTAGTTGATTACGCAACCTTAGACACCTTGGTGGCCGAACAAGAAGCCGCTAACAACGGCATTTTATTACTTGGTAGCACTGGCGAAGGATTAGCCCTGACCCTAAAAGAGCAGCAAGCCATCGTAGAGCATGTCTGCCAATTAGAGCCGAGCGTCCCGCTTATGGTCGCAGTCGGTGGTAGTAACTTAAAGCAGCAGCTTGAATGGGTTAACTACTGCAACCAACTGCCTATTCATGGTTTTTTACTTGGCTCGCCTTTGTACGCCAAACCCGGTGCAGTGGGGCAAACGCATTGGTTTGAAAGCCTGCTCAATGCCAGTTCTCATCCTTGTATGCTTTATAACGTACCAGGACGTAGTGCGGTTAGCATTCCCATTGCAACCATTGAAAACCTCAAACAACATAAAAATTTATGGGCACTCAAAGAAGCCAGTGGCTGTATTTCTCAATTTGAAGCCTATCGACAAGCAGCGCCTGAATTAGCCATTTTTAGTGGTGACGATGCCCTCATGCCTTATTTTGCCCAAGCAGGCGCAAAAGGTTTAGTGTCGGTGGCAGCCAATGCATGGCCAGTGCAAACCCATGAGTTTGTAAAGCGCAGTTTAAGTGGCCAACACTCTAATCTTTTTGTCCAGTGGTCTAGCGCTATCAATAGCTTATTTTCAGTAGCAAACCCTATCCCAGTCAAAGTGTTAATGCATTTACAAGGGCGTATTAGCAGTCCGCATTTACGTCCACCTTTAACTCACCTTGAGCTGACACACACAGATGACATTTCATCGGCAAACAACACCATTTTATCTTGGCATTAAATACAGGTTTTTATAATGAGCTGGTTAGAACTATTAAATAATTTAGAAACGGGCGCAGTTCGCGCAGCAACACAAGACGAAAACGGCCAATGGCACGCTAACGTAGAAGTAAAGCAAGGCATTTTAGAGGCATTTAAAAACGGCACTAACATGGAGTTTCCTGGTGGCTTTGTTGATAAACATAATCTAGCGCCGCAAAGCTTTGAAGCCACAGCTGGCGTTCGCATGGTGCCAGGTGGTTCAAGTGTGCGCCGTGGTGCACATGTTGCCAAAGGCACTATTATTATGCCACCTGCGTACGTAAATATTGGCGCCTTCATTGACGAGGGCACTATGGTAGATAGCCACGCATTGGTTGGCTCATGTGCGCAAGTGGGTAAAAATGTTCATTTGAGCGCTGCGGTACAATTAGGCGGGGTACTTGAGCCTATTGGCGCCAGCCCTGTGGTCATAGAAGACGATGCATTCATCGGTGCAGGCTGTGTGATTGTTGAAGGCGTGGTGGTTAAAAAAGGCGCGGTACTTGCCCCGGGTGTTCGCTTATCTGCAACCATTCCTGTTTTTGACTGCGTTAATGAGCGCCAGCTTGATAAAGGCGAAGCAATCCCTGAATACGCGATTGTGATCCCGGGTTCTCGCCCTGCGTCAAACGACTGGGCGCGTGCTCAAGGCTTAAGTATGTCGTGTGCCTTAATTGTTAAATACCGTGACGAGCAAAGTGACGCGTCATTATTGCTTGAAGAGGTTTTACGTTAATGACCTTTTTGAGCACGTCCGTTAAAAGCGCTATTGATAAGCTAGCAAGCCAACTTGATACGCCCTTTTTTGTTTATGATCTTGATTCATTGAACACACATTTAACGCGTTTAGTGGCACAAACCGAGGTAAAACTTTGGTATGCAGTTAAAGCGAACCCGTTATCTAGCGTGATCCAACGCTTAGATAGCGCTGGTTTTAACTTTGATGTCGCCAGTAAAGGCGAGCTTGAGCAAGTACTTGCCCAAGGAATTAACAGCGAGCGCGTGCTCAACACGGGCCCTGCTAAAAGCCCTAAACAAATTAAGCACTTTATTGCACGTGGCGTACGCACCTTTGTGGCAGAAAGTCTTAATCAGGTGCGTTGGTTAAACGAACAAGCGATTGCCCAGCAGTGTCAGTTACAGGTTTTGCTGCGTGTTCAATTACGCTGGCCCGAGGGTGATAAAAACCCACTAGGTGGCGACAGCCTCACCCCATTTGGGCTTGGCTGCGATGAATGGCAATCGCTAAATACTAATGACTACACAGCACTGAGCTTTGATGGCCTACATATTTTTCAGTGGGGTAACATGCTCAGCAGCGACAAACTTGCCGATCTGTGGTCGCAAATGATTACACCGTTAAGGCAACTTGCTGAGCATTTAAGTATTAACCTTAATATTCTAGATTTAGGTGGCGGTTTAGGTATTCCTTACACCCTTAATGATCCGACTTTAAGCTGGGATGCATTAATAGCAGCCCTTGCAAAGATTAAACGCGATGCGGGTGTTAAAGAGCTGTGGATGGAACTAGGTCGCTATGCTGTCGGCGAATGCGGCCACTACGCCACACCTGTGGTTGAGCGCAAATTAAACTACGACCAACAACAGGTGATTATGAGTGGCGGTATTAATCATTTATTGCGCCCAGCGGTCACCAGCCAAGATTTCCCTGCGCGTTTATTACGAGATTCAAACGCAGTAAACCAAGCAATGAGCCTATATGGGCCATTATGTACCGCGCTGGATTGCTTAGGGGAGCACCAATTGCCGGGCGATTTAAATGAACATGACTGGCTGGTGTTTAGTCAATGCGGTGCGTATGGTTTTACCGAAAGCATGCCGTACTTTTTATGTCATGAACTGGCCGGTGAATATGTTATACACCATGGCGAAATCAACTGTATTCGCCAAGCAGAAGATGCAAGCCACTACTTGAGGTAAAAAAGATGAATAACACCACAGCTATAAGCCAAGAAAACATTGTAGTTGGTGAAGTGGCAAATGGCCTACCACTGACTATTCCTGTGTATCGTTTAAAAGGCGATGGCACAGGCCCAAGTGTGTATATACAAGCTAATATGCATGGCGCCGAAGTGCAAGGTAACGCGGTTATTTATCAGCTACTTGAACAGCTAAAAAACCTTAATTTAAAAGGTGATATTACCTTAGTTCCCTACGCTAACCCCATTGGCTGTAATCAAAAGTCAGGCGAATTTACGCTTGGCCGATTCGATCCTATTACCGGCACAAATTGGAATCGTATGTATCACTGTAATAATCAGCTTGCATCACATTTTGCAAAGCAGTATTGCGATGCCGATGATCAGATTCTAAAAACAGCGTTTAAAGCAGCGCTAATTAGTGACGTTGAGCAACAACTTAATGGCCCAGACTATCGTTTAACAACGGGTAAACGCATAGCGCTAAACTTACAAAGACTAGCGCATCAAGCTGATATTGTTTTAGATTTACACACCGGCCCTATTTCTAGTCAGCACTTATATTGCCCTGAATATGCCACTGAAAGTGCGCGTTACTTTAATATTCCCCATGTGCTAGTGATCCCTAATGACTTTGATGGCGCAATGGATGAAGCCAGTTTTTGTCCATGGTGGCAACTTAGCGAGCAACTTGCTCAGCAAGGCCGTGAATTTAACGTGCAAGTTGAAGCCTTTACGGTAGAGCTTGGCAGCCAAGAGAAAATAGATTTAAGCGCGGCACTTGACGATGCTCAAAGTATTTTAAGTTACCTTAATCACAAACAGGTATTTGCTGATGCGCCCTACAAGCCAAAAGTGATGACAAGATATGGCTGCCAACTAAATGATTATATTGCTTACTATGCGCCTATGGGTGGCATGGTTGAATACCTAGCACCGCTTGGTGGTCACATTAAAGCGGGCGAACCGATAGCAAAAATACTGCGAATGGAACGCTACTTAAGCGAGCAACCACTGCAAACATTAAGCTTTGATCTTGATGCGATTGCGATATTGCACTTTGCCTCAGCCAGTGTGAACCAAGGTACTGAGCTTTATAAGTTTTTTACAAACGTCTTTGAGCTATAGCTCACCCCTTCTCATTGCGTGAGAGTCTAACTAGCGCGTTATTAGCTAGTTATTCAGTAAAAGCGACCTAGGTCGCTTTTCTTTTTTGCCATATTAAAGTTCAGGACAAGTTCACCGTATATGTGTTAAAAAGGCGTTATAATTACCACAAATCTATTACTTCCCTCACTTACAAAGGAATTATAATGAGTTGGCGCCACTGGATACTACTCTCAACATTACTAAGCACTGCTGTTATTGCTGAAGAAACAGCAAAAAACGAGCAAAACAATGAACTTGAGCTGGTTAAGCAATGTATTTTAAATGAAGTGATAGGTGGAGACGGTAAACAAACTCTCGATCAATTACGCGAAAAATGCTCTGCCGTTGAGGAAAACAAGCAGCTAACGGCTATCGACAAACGCCAAGCCCGTGAAGCGGTTGGTAAAAAAAATCGTAATGTAATTACACCGCATAAACGTAATTATATTTTACCGGTTTCTTATATGTCGAACCCAAACACTCGCCCGTTTGATGGATTTGCAGAATTAACTGATAAAAAAGATGGTGACCCTCTCGATAACCTAGAAGCTAAATATCAGTTATCAATTAAAGTACCTTTGTATGATGAGTTTGCCGACTCAGACCAAGCCATATTTTTTGGCTTTACGCTGCAGTCATACTGGCAAGTATATAACGACGATATTTCCTCCCCTTTTCGTGAGACAAATTACGAACCAGAAGTATTTTGGATTAATTACTTAGACCCTGAAAACGTTTTATGGGGCGATGAAATGGCAATAGCCATTGGTATTTCGCACCAATCTAATGGTCGTAGTCAGCCAAACTCGCGTTCTTGGAATCGCATTTATGCCGATTTCATTTGGGAAAAAGACGGCTTTGTATTTAGCTTTAAACCTTGGTATCGCATTCCTGAAAACAAAAAGCCCGCGCCGTTAGATGCACGAGGTGACGATAACCCTGATATCTATAAATACATGGGTTACTTTGAATTTGGTGGCGCGTATCGCTTTCACGATCATGAATTTAGTTTTATGACTCGTAATAATTTAAATTCAGATAACCGCGGGGCAATTCAGCTTGATTGGTCATTCCCTCTATGGGGAAGAGTACGCGGCTATGCGCAGTACTTTAATGGCTATGGTGAGAGTTTAATAGACTATAACGCCGATATTGAACGCTTTGGTGTCGGTATATTACTAACTGACTTGCTGTAAAAAATGCTTATAAAAAAAGCCAAGCAACTCGCTTGGCTTTTTCGTTTATTTTATCACTTTTTAACCACAAACTGCCCTTCAAACTGGGCAACTACTTGGTCACCATCAAAAATGGTTACTGGTACTAAATAGCTCGCCTTACCCGCCTCTTGTAACTCCATTAAGTTACCTTTACAGGTTTGAATATCAACACAGCCTTTAGGGTCGGTATTCAGTGGTTTTAAATATTTAATATTAGCATCGGCTAACACTATATTGCCCTCAAGTCCGGCTTCTTTTAATGCTAAATACGTTGCACCCCAACCCGTTAATGTAGCTAGGCTATAAATAGAGCCCGCAAACATGGTGTTGTGTAAGTTTAAGTTAGCATTTAAATCTGCCCGAGTAGTAAATTGCCAATCAGTGTAGCTTTCTACTTTTATCCCCATTGCATCACTAATAGGGATTGATTCACGCCATGTATTTTGCAGTACTTGAGTCCAATTAGGGTGACGAAACCAACCTGGTTCACTCGGCTTAAGCTTAACCATTTTATAATGCTGAACATCACCATAGGCTAAATGCGCTTTTTCTTTATTTTCGTAGCCATGGCGCTGATAAAATTCCAGAGCACGTTCGCGAGCAAACAGCACCAACTCATCAGCATCTTGATTCCACGCTATTTTTTCGAGTTCATGTAACAAGCGGCTACCAATATGTTGATTGCGGTTACCTTCTGCAACCGCCATATAACGTACTTGAGCTTGTTGCTGGTTATTAAAGTGCAAACGCGCTACACCCAATACTTCACCCGCTTTATTTTTAATAAAGCGATGTTCAGCTTCTTGCTCTAAATCATCTTGCTCAGAGCCACGAGGCTCGCCCCATGGTGCACGTAAAACTTGCCAGCGTAATTGATAATAGGCTTGCCAGTCTTCACTACTTTGAGGGGTGCTCACTTGAAACATACGGACTCCATAAATTAAAAATTAAAGATATTACGCTGTGCATTTTGTGAAAAACACCATACTCGATCTGGATAAAACTGCAAATACGACTTTGGTTTCTCATAAATTATTGTAAAAAATTAATGACAAAACCGATTGCGCTTTACCGCTGCTGGTTTATGCTCAATACCATGAATAAATATATCCATGATAGCAGTGGCCTGATCAGCAGGCACTTTATTGAGCATAGTTCATCGCTAGGCCAGTTACTTTATTGGCATAATCAACATGGCATAAATATACAAGTTCGAGAGCATCAACAACTGCGTTGGCTACTCATTAACAACACCTTGCAATCGGTGATTTTAATGGAGAACCCGCACACATTACTATTTCCTCACCTTGCTTATTTGGCAACAGTTTGGCAGCAACGGCCAGCGCCTAAAAAAATACTTGAGCTTGGTTTAGGTGGCGGCGCTATACGTAATTACTTATTAGAACAGTTCCCTCAAGCGCAGCTGACTTCAGTAGAAAAAAACCCTCATATAATTGAGTGTTATCAAGAATTTTTTGCCCTTGGTGAACAAGAGCAGATTTACTGTGAAGACGCACAAACAGTTTTAAAGTCAGCGGTGAATATAGATTGGATTATTTTAGATTTATTTAGTGAACTAGACGCCCCTAGATTCTTATTTGATTTATGTTTTTATCAAACAATTTATGATGCGCTTGCTCAGCGGGGCATCTTATTTATTAACTTTTTATCGCAACATACCTCCCAACTTACACAGCTACAACTTGTGCTTAAGCGCGTGTTTGGGGAAGCAGTTAGTATTAAAAAAATCACCGGATTTGTGAATCACATTGTGGTTGTTGAAAAAACACTTTAAGCGGTTAAGTTAAAGGTAACCGGACCGTCGTTACATAAACTAACCTGCATATCGGCTGCAAATACACCGGTCGCTACCTTAATACCGAGTAATTTGGCTTGCTCAACAAAGTAATTATATAATGCTTGCGCTTGGTCTGGTGTGGCTGCCGATGAAAAACTAGGACGCATGCCTTTTTTGGTATTAGCTGCAAGTGTAAATTGCGATATGACTAATAGCTCGCCTTGTATATCCTTCAGGCTGAGGTTCATTTTATCGTGTTCATCACTAAAAATTCGATAATTGCTGACTTTGTGTAGTATTTTATCAGCAACACGCTCATCGTCTTCTTTTTCAATACCTAGCAGTAATACAATACCTTGTTTTATTTCACCAACGACCTGTTGCTCTATTGCCACACTGGCGTGTGTTACCCGTTGAATTAGCCCCTGCATTTATTCACTATCCTCTGCTTGTTGCTCTTTTTTATTATAATGTTGCATGTTAATACACACTGTAAATTCAGCACCTAGTAGCACCACTACCCACGACAAGTACACCCATACAAACAAAATAGGAATGGTCGCTACCGCACCATAAATCACTTCATATGATGGAAAATGGCTAATATATAAAGCAAAGCCTTTTTTGGTTAACTCAAATAACAATGCAGCAAACAGTGCACCGGGAATAGCCGCCCTAAATGAAACTCGTGTATTCGGCACTAAGGTATACAACATAATAAAACCAGCCATAGAAATAGCATAAGGGAGTAGTTTTAATAAAAAACCACTGAACCCAGGGATCCCCTGATCGGCAAACGACACTAACGACACAATATAAGAGGTGACACCAATACTCGCACCCAGTAGTACAGGCCCCAAACTCAGTACCATCCAATACACAGCAAACGATATCATCATTGGGCGCTTTTTCTTTACTCGCCAAATACGATTGAGAGTCGCATCCACATTGCGGATCAATAGCAAGGCAATAGCGGCTAAAAAGCCAATACCTACCGCCGTCATTTGATTAGCATTACCAGCAAACGAGCTAATATGCTCTTTAATAACATCAGAAGAGGTTGGCACAAAATTAGTAAATAAAAAACTTTCAATGGCTAAACGGGTGGATTCAAACCCTGGAAAAGCAGAGAATATTGCTACACCAACCGCTATCAACGGAACTAGCGACAACAAGGTAACGTATGCTAAATACCCTGCATTAATGGTTATTTGATCGTCTATACAGCGATTTAAATATTGCATCCACCAGCCTGGTTGCTGTTTTAGAAACACCTTAACTTGCTGTTTATAATGGGAGAGCTTATCATTCATACAATTAACTTTGTTGGTGAGCTTTTGATTATAATAACAATCAAGGCCATAATTTACAGCATTAACACTCGTAAATAGGAATTCAGATGAAAAAACAAACATTATTAGGGACAGCCATACTCTCGTTAATGCTGATGCTGTCTGGTTGTCAGTCTGCTTATTATTCGGCAATGGAAAAAGTAGGTGTTCATAAACGTGACATTTTAATTGACCGCGTTGAAGAAACAAAAGACTCACAACAAGAGTCGCAAGAAGAATTTCAATCAGCACTCGAACGCCTAACTACCTTAATTAATTTTGATGGTGGCGAATTACAAGATGCTTACAATCAACTCAATGATGATTACGAATCCAGCCTGCAAGCTGCAAATGATGTATCAACCAATATCAATAAAGTAGAGGATGTTGCTGATGCGTTGTTTGAGGAATGGCGTGATGAACTAGAGCAATACAAAAGCGCTTCATTAAAACGTGAGAGTAATAAAAAGCTACAGACGACTGAGCGCCAGTTTAGTCAGTTACTTCGCTCAATGCGCAGTGCTGAAAGTAAAATGGAACCCGTGCTGTCATCACTAAAAGATAATGTACTGTATTTAAAACACAACTTAAATGCACAGGCAGTTTCCGCTATTAAAGGGGAATTTACTAACCTTAAACGCGATATTAAAGTGTTAATGGACGACATGAACAAATCTATCGAAGACTCTAATAAGTTCATTGAGCAAATGAACAAAGCAGGTTGAGATAGTTAGCTAAAAATTAATGCGGCAATTAGCCGCATTAATTTTAATAAAGAATATAAATATTTACTTACAACTATATGTAAAGATGTGTTGATCACCTTGCGTGCGGTGTGATGTTACCACGCAATTTGGAGTGTGCCCTCCATGACTGTTAAACAGTAAATTTATATAATTGAGAAATATTGTTTCACCATTACTTTTATTTTTAAAAACAAATTCATTATTTAAATCACTAACTTTTAATGGAATACTATTATTATCTGCATCTTTTGCGCTCATAATGATGAACACATCATTTGTAAAGTCTATTGCAGCTTTGACAGAGCCATTATAAATGCTTTTATCGGCAGATTCGTAAAAATTAATTGTCACGTAGAGCCCCATGTCTTTTCCTGTGGGTATTCTTACGGCATCTAGAGCAGAGTCGATTAATTCTGAAAACAAAGAACCATCTTGGTTTAAATAATAATCAAATGCATTATTTCTAAAACTAGACCGACTTAAAAAGGTATACGGATCTCCTTTAACATCAAATCCACCTACATCTTTTAAAACTGAAGAGGTACTTTCTTGGCTGCTTATCTCAGCTCTAGAAAATGCGGCAATCGATTGACTCGAGTCAGTGCCCATATAATCTGTTTCAGCGTCATTAGAGACAAACATCGCAACAGTTTTGTTGTTCAATAGCACTATTGCTTCTTGCCTAAACTCCAAAATTAAATTTGCGTCAAATTGCTCTTCATAGCTCAACTCAACATTAACAGCGTTACGAATAGGCTCACCAAAGCTACTAAATCGCAAGCTCCTGTAATACTTTTTCACTTGTCTGTTATCAAAATCAAAAATAACCACATAGCTCGACCCCGTCCGTTGTTGTGAAAACGCAGCTAAGTTTTCCATTCCATTACTGGAGCAGCCATTACATGTTAACGAGTCCGTAGCTGCTAAACATGACAGTGAAAATACACCAATTAAAAAAGCAATAATTTTCATTTATCCTCCTTAATTACTGTTCGAAAATCATCCAAATCATAGCAAAAAAAAAATCACATCACAAATTAGTCAATATTTAGTTACTTTTTAATGATTTATCTTAAATTTTATTTTGCTAAACTCACTGCAAAGAATAAAAAGTAAGCATGGTATGCATTTAAAAACACTCTCAACACTTATTGCAGCAGTACTTATAAGTGCATGTAGCAACTCAAATACAGTGAATGTTATTGCTGGCGAAGGCACTATCACTCCATTAAAAACTGAAGGTGACTTCGAAGATCGCTACCGCAACCTTTATCCGGGTGATAAAGAATACCCAACAACCTGTACAGACAATTGCTATGAACCATCAGAGCTACTTATATGTGATGACAGCAATTCACAGTGCCAATATCAAGCAGAACAAATAGTTCCAGCAACAAATATAGGTTTTATAGTCCGTTGGTTAGGTCATGCAGGCTTTTATATTCAATCTCCAAATGGTGAGCAGCTGTTGTTTGACCCTGTTAAAGATCAGTTTGATTCACCCGTAGACTTGGCCTTTAAACTTGCAGGTGGCTGTTATCGTAAGCCCGGATTTTGGCTTACTAAATCAGAGCTAGAAAGCGTAGAGGCGGTAATGTACTCACACATTCACTATGACCATTTTAATAAAGCGGATATCGAAGAAATGGGCCGCCAACCGCGTTACTTAACGCCTCTTGGCATGGCCGACAACTTCCCTACAGGCGGGTTTAATATTAGTGAAATGGCATGGTATGCAAAAACAAATATTGGCGATTTAGCTATCCATGCCTTGCCTGCTCATCACTTTAGCAGCCGTGTGTTAGTGCCCTTTATTTATGAAGACAACGATAAAGACCTTTGGAATGGCTGGTTACTTGAACAAAATGGCAGCACCTTATTTTTTGCAGGCGACACCGGCTACTCAAAACACTTTAGCGATATACAGCAAAAATATGGCGATATTGATGTGTGCTTAATGCCGATAGCGTCTTACTACAGCGAAGATAACCCTAACTGGTATCGTTACGTTCATACTACTCCAGAAGATGCTCTAACAGCAGCACAGGAGCTCAACTGCAAAATAATGATACCTTGGGGATATGGTAACTCAACATGGAAAATGGGCGATCGCACGAGTCACTCCGCTTTACTGCGTTTATTGCATATGCATAAAAAAATGGACTCGAAAATACCCCTGTATATTTTAAATGAAGGTGAAAGTATTAAACTTTAATCAGTCATTTACATAATTAGCAATAACTTCTCTGCTGAACTATCTTTAATTAACTAAATAGTGAGGAGGTTTTATGTTTCTTGTGCGACTCATTTACGCCAGTAAAATAAGTAGTGGTTTTGGGCCTGAAGATATAGAAAGTATCTTACAAAGTGCCCGAACCTACAATGTAAAAACAAACGTCACCGGCATGTTATGTTTTAGCAATGATTACTTTTTACAATGCCTTGAAGGCTCTAGAACGGCTGTAAATAATACCTACCAACAAATATTAAACGATAAGCGTCACCACAATGTAATTATGCTCAACTATACCCAAATTCCTGAAAGAGAGTTTGAAAAATGGTCAATGGGCTATGTACCGCAATCTAAGCTAACCGAATCACTGAATCTCAAGTTTTCAGGCTCCATTGATTTTAATCCTTTTAAAATGTCTGGAGAAAGTGCGCATTTATTAATGCTGGCATTAAAAGACAGCATAGCAGGCACAATCAGTTAGTATAAAAATAGACTACGAGATTGTTTTTGATTGCTATTTAAGCCAAGCTAAATCATCCTTAATTGATGAGATGATTAATGAAAAAAACACTACTCGCTTTTAGTTTACTTTTTACCCAGCCACTCATGGCTATTGACGTTAGTCATACACCAACAGCTATAACTATTGATGGTGTTTCTGAAAGTGCATGGGATAAAGCCACTTGGCATAATATGCCATACTTAATGGACGGCACCCTACCAGACTCAGACAAGGATTTTAAAGGTCGCTACAAATTACTGTGGGATGAAGATTATCTATACTTGCAAGCCGATATTGCTGATGATGTACTAATTGATACGCACCCAGATCCAACGGTAAAATATTGGGATGATGATGCCCTCGAAGTTTTTATTGATAGTGACGCATCGGGTGGTAATCATCAGTTTAATCATACCGCCTTTGCCTATCATATTGGCCTTGATAACCAAGCAGCCGATTATGGCCCTGATAAAAAAGCGCATTTATATACCGACCATTTAGTTAGTAACTGGAAACGCAATACCACCGCGCCCTATAACATCACTTGGGAAGTGGCAATAAAACTCTACCCGAATGATTATCAACAAGGCGCGCAAAATACACCACTTAAATTAACTGAAAAACACGTTATTGGTTTTATGCTCGCATATTGCGATAACGACGGCAGCAAAGTGCGTGAACACTTCATGGGCTCACACGAAGTAGAGCCAGTGAACGGTGACCGCAACCGAGGATTTATAGACGCCAGCGTATTTGGCAAAATTACTCTACTGCCAAAAAGTAATTTCCAATAAGGTAATTGAAAACGTAGGTTGGGTTGAGCGAAGCGAAACCCAACAAAAAAATACCCTACCAATAAACTCAGCAGCCTTACATTTCAATTGTTTCGCCCCTTCCTCATTGACTTCTCATTTTCTCCTCTTTGTGAAAAGATTTTTTAAGTAAATTATTTACAAAGCGGATAGAGGCGCTGCGCTTTTAGAGGAAAAGATTGTATTGCATGGTTTATAAAGTCTAGCGGCTTTCACCCAATAGCCATATTAACAACCAAGCTACCCAATAACACTGTTCTAATCTGACAGCTGACGACTTATAGCTAACAGCGCTTGTTTTCAAACACAAAAAAGCCGCTGTATTTTGCAATACAGCGGCTTTTAAAATCATTATTCTAAATTAATAGATTATGATTTAGGAGCACGACCCGCACGTTTACGCTCATTTTCAGTTAAATGACGCTTACGAATACGAATGTTCTCAGGTGTAACTTCTACTAACTCATCATCAGCAATAAACTCAAGCGCTTGCTCAAGTGAATAGTTAAGTGCTGGTGTAAGTGTTTGTGCTTCATCTGTACCAGATGCACGAACGTTAGTAAGTTGCTTACCTTTAAGCGCGTTAACTGTAAGGTCGTTATCACGGCTATGAATACCGATAACCATACCTTCATAAACTTCAACACCGTGACCGATAAATAAACGGCCGCGCTCTTGTAAGTTAAATAATGCGTTAGTAAGTGCTTTACCTGTTGCGTTTGCAATCATTACGCCGTTCTTACGAACACCTAGCTCGCCACCTTTGTGCGGACCGTAGTGATCGAACGTATGGTAAAGTAAACCAGAACCCGACGTTAATGTCATGAACTCAGTTTGGAAACCGATTAAGCCACGGCTTGGGATCATAAAGTCCAAACGCATACGGCCTTTACCATCTGGGGCCATGTCAGTAAGTTCACCTTTACGAAGACCAATTTGCTCCATGATAGAACCCTGGTGCGCTTCTTCACAGTCAATAGTTAGTGTTTCATACGGTTCTTCTAACACACCATCAACAGTACGTAAGATAACTTCTGGACGAGATACAGCTAACTCATAACCTTCACGACGCATGTTCTCGATTAAGATACCTAGGTGTAATTCACCACGACCCGATACACGGAAGCTATCTGGGTTATCTGTATCTGCAACGCGAAGTGCAACGTTGTGTACTAATTCTTTGTCTAAACGCTCACGAATGTTACGTGATGTTACAAACTTACCTTCTTTACCACAGAAAGGTGAGTTATTTACAGAGAACGTCATCGTTACTGTTGGCTCATCAACACTTAATGGAGGTAATGCTTCAACGTTGTTAGGACAACAAAGCGTATCTGAAATCTTAAGCTCGCCTAAACCTGTTACCGTTACGATGTTACCAGCGTAAGCTTTATCAGTTTCAATACGTTCAAGACCTAAGTAGCTTTGTACTGAACCAATTTTACCGTTACGTTTAGACCCGTCAGCGCTAATAATCGTAACTTGTTGGTTAGGTACAACTGAACCGCGTTTGATACGACCAATGCCAATTACACCTTTATAAGAGTTGTAATCAAGCTGTGAAATCTGCATTTGGAAGTCACCTTCAGGATCTGCATCCGGTGGTGATACTTCGTCAACGATCATCTTGAACATAGGTTCCATGTTATCTGATGCTTCGTCTAAATCTAATGTAGCCCAACCATTGATTGCTGATGCGTAGATTACTTTAAAGTCTAACTGTTCATCAGTTGCGCCTAGGTTGTCGAATAAATCAAAGATTTGATCCATAACCCAATCAGGGCGAGCACCTGGCTTATCAATTTTATTGATAACAACGATTGGCTTTAAGCCTTGCGCGAATGCCTTTTGCGTTACGAAACGCGTTTGTGGCATTGGGCCTTCTTGAGCGTCAACAAGTAGTAGTACTGAGTCAGCCATCGAAAGTACGCGTTCAACTTCACCACCGAAGTCGGCGTGTCCAGGAGTATCTACGATATTGATATGGTAATCATTCCAAGAGATAGCGGTGTTTTTCGCTAAAATGGTAATACCACGCTCTTTTTCAATGTCGTTTGAATCCATCACGCGCTCTTCATTACCGCCGCGTGTTTCTAATGTACCTGATTGCTCAAGTAGTTTATCAACCAGTGTTGTCTTACCATGGTCAACGTGGGCGATAATTGCTATATTTCTTAACTTTTCGATACTCATATGTTCACTCAGAGAAATTGAATCTCATTGATCCTGCAGGGGCTATACGTTCTCACCTGCGCTTTCACGAGATGTCCCAGCATAGGATTTAAAAGGGCGCATATTATCCCCTATAAATGGAATGGATGAAAGTTTATCCAAAATAAAATTTCAAACTTTCGCAATAAAATAATTAACTCTTTGTTTTAAAATAATTAATTTTGATGATTAATTTTTATAAATTAATCTCAAAAGGTGGTTTTGGATTAATTTAAAGCGACTTTACTGCGTATTTTGCATTTTCTTTGTGTTAGTCTAAGGTGATTAATTTGCAAGCAATTATAACCCTGTAAATGTTGCACCGTTTTGGAATTATTACGCACCAAAACAGTGCTTAATCTATGCCACCTTTATACTGTTTATATATTTTCACATAAAAAACAACAAATTATAATAGTGGCACAAAATCAGCTTATAGGTATTTAAAGTATCTAAGCAGCAATAATAAAACCCAATAGTTGGAGGACACATGTCACAATCGGTTTTAGATTTTATTAAAGAAAATGACGTTAAGTTCATTGATTTACGCTTTACTGACACAAAAGGTAAAGAGCAACATGTTTCTATTCCTCATCATCAAGTTGATGAAGATTTTTTTGAAGATGGAAAAATGTTCGACGGTTCTTCAATTGCTGGCTGGAAAGGCATTAATGAATCAGACATGGTATTACTACCTGATGCAGATTCAATCAAGCTTGACCCTTTCACAGAAGAAACAACACTTATCGTTCGTTGTGACGTGGTTGAGCCTTCTACATTACAAGGTTATGAGCGCGACCCTCGTTCAGTAGCTAAACGCGCTGAAGAGTACATGCGTTCTACCGGTATTGCTGACACCGTTTTATTCGGTCCAGAACCAGAATTTTTCGTATTTGACGACGTTAAATACAAATCTGACATGTCAGGTTCAATGTATAAAATTGATTCTAAGCAAGCAGCTTGGAACTCAGATAAAGAATATGCAGATGGCAACACAGGCCACCGTCCAGGTGTTAAAGGCGGTTACTTCCCAGTTGCACCAGTAGATGACTTCCAAGATTGGCGCTCTGCAACATGTTTAGTGTTAGAAGAAATGGGCCAAGTTGTTGAAGCGCATCACCACGAAGTGGCGACTGCCGGTCAGAATGAAATCGCAACTCGCTTTAACACTATGGTTTTAAAAGCAGATGAAATCCAAGAAATGAAATATGTTATCCATAACATGGCTCATTTATACGGAAAGACAGCAACGTTTATGCCTAAGCCTGTTGTTGGTGATAACGGTTCTGGTATGCACTGTCACCAATCTTTAGCTAAAGACGGCGTAAACTTATTCGCAGGTGATAAGTACGGCGGCCTTTCTGAAGACGCGCTTTACTACATTGGCGGTATCATCAAACATGCTAAAGCAATCAACGCTTTTGCTAACGCGTCAACTAACTCGTATAAACGTTTAGTGCCTGGCTTTGAAGCACCGGTAATGCTTGCATACTCTGCACGTAACCGTTCAGCGTCAATCCGTATTCCAGTGGTTCCATCTGCAAAAGGTCGCCGTATTGAAGTACGCTTCCCAGATCCAACTGCTAACCCATACCTTGCTTTCTCTGCAATGCTTATGGCTGGCCTTGACGGAATTAAAAACAAAATCCACCCTGGCGATGCCATGGATAAGGATTTATATGACTTACCAGCTGAAGAAGCAGCAGAAATTCCAACTGTGGCATCATCACTAGATGAAGCACTAGCGGCATTAGATGCAGACCGTGAGTTCTTAAACCAAGGTGGCGTATTCACTAATGACCTAATTGATGCTTACATTGCACTTAAGTCAAAAGAAGTTGAAAAACTTAACATGACGACTCACCCAGTTGAGTTTGAAATGTACTACAGCTGTTAATTTATTAACCGATAAATAATGTGTGTTTTAAGCCCGCTTTGCGGGCTTTTTTTATGGCAAATTTAACGGTTCTACACTAAAGTGAAGTAAGTTTAAATAATGCAGGGTGGCAGGATGGTAGGTAAGGTTTTGTTGCTATTAATAGCTTTAGTGTTAAGTGTTAATAGCCATGCAAGCAATAAAAAAATTTATGCATGGAAAGACAAAAATGGTGTGCTGGTTTTTTCAGATACCCCTCAACCTGGCGCCAAGGAGGTTAAGCTCACCAGCCAACACTTAAACATGCCTGCAACAAATACTGACATTCTTGATACTTCACCGACTAAAACAGCGGTCAAGTTTAAAATTAGTATTACATCACCAGAGCCCAACCAAACTATAAGAGAAAACACCGGTTCAGTGTACGTTTCAACTCAGATCGCTCCTCGCTTTGAAGCTGGATTTACTATTGGCTTGTTTTTAAATGGCATTGCTATTGGTGAACCCAGTGATACCACCACATTGGCGTTAAGAGATGTAGAACGCGGCCAACATACACTGCAAGTTAAACTTTATAATAAACAAAACCAAGTAATTGCAACTAGCCCTGAAAGTGTATTTTTTATGCATCGTAAAGGCCTTAATATAGGTCGGTAATTGCAGTTAAATACGTATAATTAGCGTATATTTTACTAAAAACCTTGCCTACCTCCCCAGGCGCACTAAAATGGTGCAATAATGATTAATAAGACACATTTTAGCCCAGAGCTACTAAATATAATTTGGCAAAACCAAACCACCGCCCTGATGTTACTTGATGAAAGCTTTACGCTTATTTACGCCAACACCAGTGCTAGTGAATTACTTGGTTTAGGCGAAAAGCGCCTACTCGGGCAAGCGTTCGACGACTTATTCAATTACCACTCTATCGACTTAAAACGTATTGCACAGTATTCGTTAGTTGATGGTGTAGACTGCCACCAGCATAGAGCTGACGTGGTGTTTATCGATTCTCGCCATGCAAAGTTAGCGGTCAGCACACGACGAATAAAGCATAACGATACCTTTTATATTTTATTTGAATGTCGACAAACTGATGACGAAATAAAGCACGATCAAGTTTCAAACCAAATGCATCAATACCAAGCTGCACGCAACTTAATTCGCGGTTTAGCCCATGAAATTAAAAACCCGCTGGGTGGAATTCGCGGGGCGGCGCAATTATTGCAGTATGAAGGTGATCAGCAAGAAAGAGATCAATGTGCAGAACTGATAATTGAACAAGCCGATCGATTGCGTGAATTAGTTGATAGGCTCCTTGGGCCTAATCAGCTGCCGCAAAAATCGCATGGCAATATACATCAAACATTAGAGTCGGTTGTAAAACTCAGTACCTTAGATAACAACCGCGATATTCGGTTAGTTAAAGACTACGATCCGAGTATTCCTGATGTTTATATTGATCAGAGCAAAGTTCAACAGGTAGTGCTAAACATTGTGCGTAATGCACAACAAGCATTGGTAGATGGTGGTGAAATAAAAATAAAAACGCGGATTAATTACCAGCATCGTCGTCCTGGCAAAGCCCCTAAAAAGGCACTGCTTATTCAAGTAATGGATAACGGCCCGGGTATTGATGCCAATTTACGCGACACCTTATTTTACCCTATGACCACCAATAAAGAAGGTGGCTCGGGACTTGGATTATCTATAGCGCAAACCTTGATTGATCAACATGATGGCTATATCGAATGTGATAGTTGGCCGGGACATACTGAATTTAATATTTATCTGCCGTTTACAGATTAATACTTTGGAGTTTGCATGAAAACAGCTTGGCTTGTAGATGATGATGCCTCAATTCGCTTTGTACTAGAAAAAGCACTGACTCGAGCAGGGTTTGAAGTAGAAAGTTTTGCAGATGCACAAAACGTACTTAACGCGCTAAAATTTAGTCAACCTAGCGTGTTGATTTCCGATGTGCGAATGCCTGGTATGGACGGTATGGCGTTACTTGAGCTCATAGCAGAGCAAACGCCAGGGCTACCTGTGATCATTATGACCGCCCACTCAGACCTTGATTCAGCCGTTAATGCATTCCAAAAAGGCGCATTTGAGTATTTGGCCAAGCCGTTTGATTTAAATGAAGCGGTTGCACTGGTGGAAAGTGCGTATCGAGTTAATTCAACTAAAAAAACCAAACGTAAAAGCGCGCCACCCAAAAGTGCCCATATTATTGGTGAAGCCCCGGCTATGCAGGAAGTGTTTCGTGCTATAGGTAAGCTGTCAGCATCAAGTATGAGCGTACTCATCAACGGTGAGTCAGGAACAGGTAAAGAGTTGGTTGCCAGCGCTTTGCATAACCATAGCCCGCGTAAAGAAAACCAATTTATAGCCCTTAATATGGCCGCCATCCCTAAAGAATTAGTTGAATCTGAACTGTTTGGCCACGAAAAAGGCGCTTTTACAGGGGCAGATAGCGTGCGTAAAGGTCGCTTTGAACAAGCTAATGGCGGTACCTTATTTTTGGATGAAATCGGTGATATGCCACTGGATGTACAAACCCGCTTATTGCGTGTATTGGCCGATGGCGAATTTTATCGCGTGGGGGGTCATCAAAGTATAAAAGTAGATGTACGCATTATTGCTGCTACCCATCAAAATTTAGAAGAGCTGGTAAAGCAAGGTAAGTTTAGGGATGATTTATTTCATCGTTTAAACGTGGTTCGCCTGCGTTTACCTGCTTTACGCGAGCGTCCCGAAGATATAGAGCGCTTAGCGCTACACTTTTTACATAAAAGTGCAAAAGACCTGCAAGTAGATAGCAAAGTATTAAGCCCTAAAGCGATTAAGCAATTGTGTTTATTTAATTGGCCTGGGAATGTTCGCCAACTTGAAAACACCTGCCGCTGGTTAACCGTTATGGCGCCAGGAGAGCTGATTGGCGAGCAAGATTTACCTCCTGAAATTATTGATAATGCCGCCGCAACCCAAGAAGGGGATTGGCTAGATTCATTTCAGCAGTGGCTTAATCAAGAATTTAAACAAGGTAAAGAAAATATTTGGCCGGATATTCAAGCCCAGCTAGAAACCCGCTTAATCAAAACAGCCCTCGCTAATTGTTCTGGCCATAAGCAAGAAGCTGCCGTAAAAATTGGTTGGGGTCGCAATACGTTGACCCGAAAATTAAAAGAGCGCAATATTAGCTGATTGTTAGAAGCATAGAGAAAGCATGAAGTTAATTGAAAACACCCCTTTGTTTAAGCAAATGGAAATTATAAATCGCTTAGATTTTTTTAAAGAATTCACACTCAATGAGCGCCAGATTTTGCTTGAGTCGTTTGGTTTACTTTATTTAATAAATAAAAATCAGTTTTTATTTAAAGAATTTGATAATGACAAGCGACTGTTTATTGTGCTTAGTGGATCTTTAATGGTGTTTAAACACAATCACCTACTGGAACTGGGCAGTATAGAACCTGGCGAATTTATTGGTGAAGGTGCATTTATTAATAACCGAGAGCGCAGTATTAATGCACGCGCCAAAGAAAGCGCCATAGTACTGGCTATAACTGCAGATGCTCTCACCCGCCTACCTAATGTCATACGCGAAAAAATTAAAGACCGTATTATTGAAGGTATGAGCCTGCGCATTGCAAAACTCTCGGAGCATATAGAAGAGCACGGTTAACAGTTAACTTAATCCATATAAACAACCTGCATTGAGCAATTAAGCCAGCCTGGCTTATTTACATGAGCTGTTATGGTATATGTGTCTGATGGTTTGTCGCCAAAAGGAGTCTCAACCAATGGCTGTGAGTGAGTGAGTGTAGGTTTGTGAATAATTGCTGTAGTAAATAACCAAATAGCCGTATAAATATTCCCATTTCAATGTGACTTTTGCGCCGCTGATTAATGTGAACTCAGCATGTTGATCAGTAAAGGTTACGACTTGGTCATTAAACTCATCTTTTTCGCACTGGGTTGTTCGCAACCGAGAAGGCATGGCAAAAGCGTCGTCCGCATCAGTATTTTTTAGATAAAAACCGATATTACCATCACCATAAAAGTGATTTGCGCGTGTGGTGTAGCTAATTTCGGGTTGATAGCCTAACCCTTGCATAATAGTAGCTAACTGCTCTGTTTCTTGGCGTAAAATTCTATCATTTGATAATAGTAAAGTAGCTACGCCAAATTCCCGAGGAATGTCATGCTCAACATATTCGTAAGGTAGGGATTGTGTTTTAAGCGCAACCTCTAACTGCTGGCGCTGTAAGTCCGATAAACCTTTACTAAATATATACACTGTAGGTTGTTGGCATGCACTCAGCAGTAGCATGAGTGCACACGCTAAAATTCCATTTTTCATTATCACCTCTTAGATTACAAGCGTAGTCTATAGAGAGCAATGCTAAATGGCAACTTAATAGATCTGGTCGTTTAACCTGAGCTTTGGTTATTTAACCATGCATCAACACTTTGTCGCTTATAAAGCACTTCGTTAAATAATCGATGGCGCTCAAATTCAAGCTCACTTTGCTTGGTATTTAGCCCGCTGACTAACTGACTATGGGTGTCATTAAACTTGGAGATAACTGAAAACCCTCGTTCAGTGTCTTCTTTTACCTGTTGTGCTAGATGCGCTCTTACATCATCAGCGGTTAACAGATCTGAATGCTCTAAGCCCATTAGCTCTTTTTTCATCGCTAATCTTATGCCCATGTTTTACTCCATTATTTATATTCAATCTCTTATACGGCCGATATTGGCAATTAGCGCGCCAATGTGTAATTTTTTTCGCGTGAAGCTTAACCCTGAATTACTTCAGTTTTTTTAAAGACTATAAAAAGAGATAAAAAGTTTCATAAAAAATCACATAATCAACTCACCTAACAAGCTCACTTTGGTGCAAAATAGCCACTGAGCCTTTATACTACAGCTAATACCACCCCCACTGAGAAACATGATGAACGAAGAATATATAGAAGTTGAGTTAGAAGAAGAGCCTATAGAGCTGTGCAAATTATTAAAGGTATTAGATCTTGTTGAAGGTGGTGGTCAAGCAAAAAACCTAATTAGCGAAGGCTATGTCGGTGTTAACCATGAAATTTGTACAATCAAACGGAAAAAATTATACAGCGGTGATGTACTTGCATTTGATGGCGAGTTGTTTCAATTAACGTTAAGTGAAGACGCCACTCCAGCAGAACGTCCAGTTATTGATGAAACAGTTACAGCAGAAAAAGCCGCGCCAGTAGCAACAACAGAGCCGGCTAAAAATAAACGCAAACGCACTAAAAAGCCTAAAGTTGATGAAAAAACGGGTCGTCGCCCTATTTCATTTGGCTAACATTTGCTTAAGTTATATGTGTTATTAAAAGCCAGTTTGCATCACTGGCTTTTTTATTCTTTAATAGAATATCAATAATAAAAAATAGATGCTTTCATGTCAGAAAACACCTCAAACCGCTGGATAAAACCCGTACTTATTACCGCCTTATTATGGAACATATTAGGTATTCTTGCATTTGTCATGCAGCTGTTTCTCTCTCCAGAGATGATAAGTAAACTACCTGAAGAACAACAACTTGCTTATAACAGCCAACCTCTATGGGCTACTTTAGCGTTTGCTATTGCGGTATTTGGCGGCGCATTAGGATGCGTACTTTTGTTATTCAAAAAGTCACTAGCCACAATAACATTAATAATCTCTTTGGCAGCGGTTTTAGCTCAGCAATACTATAATTTTATGATTATTAATAGCATCAACTTGTTTGGTATTAGCGCTATTTTTATGCCTATTGCAGTCACCATAATTGCGATTGCATTGGTGTATTTAAGTTTTCATTTAAAACAACAAGACTACTTTAAATAACACTTTTTTGAGTTTAGTTTTGTGGCCAATTATTACTCAGAGCATCCCTTGAATTTTAACTTTTGGCCTTCATCTCTAATTTAATAAAGGCCAAAATAAATTACACCACATGGTATTTTTTATCATGGTACACACTTTGCAAATCACTACAGAGGTCACTTTTACAAGAATATTAATCTAATTTATTGAAGGGACAAATAATGAAAAATAGTTTCGACACCCAACAACAGCTCACTATCAATGGCGAGCAATATCATATCAACTCGCTTATGGGGCTTGGCGACAAAGCCAAACGCCTGCCTTTTTCGTTAAAAGTATTACTAGAAAACTTACTGCGTAACGAAGATGGTGTGAATATTAAAGAGCAAGATATTCAGGCACTTTTAGATTGGGATCCAAAAGCGAAGCCCTCTGCCGAGGTGGCGTTTACTCCAGCCCGCGTAGTAATGCAAGATTTCACTGGTGTCCCTGCAATTGTTGATTTAGCCGCCATGCGCGATGCAATGGAAAAGCTCGGTGGTGATCCTGCAAAAATAAACCCGCTTTCTCCTGCAGAGTTGGTAATCGATCACTCGGTGCAAGTAGATGGTTACGGTAAAGATGGCTCATTCGACTTAAATTCAAAATTAGAATATGAGCGTAACAAAGAGCGTTACGAATTTTTACGTTGGGGACAAACCGCATTTGATAACTTAAAAGTTGTACCACCTGCAACCGGTATAGTTCACCAAGTTAATTTAGAATATTTAGCTCGTGTAGTATTTAATGATACAAAAAACGGCAAATCATTAGCCTACCCAGATACACTAGTCGGTACGGATTCTCATACAACGATGATTAATGGTTTAGGCGTACTTGGCTGGGGTGTAGGCGGTATTGAAGCCGAAGCCGCCATGCTTGGTCAACCTATTAGCTTGCTCATTCCACAGGTTGTGGGTGTTAAATTAAATGGTCGCTTACCTGAAGGCACTACAGCAACCGATTTAGTACTTACCGTTACTGAAATGCTGCGTAACCACGGTGTGGTAGGTAAGTTTGTTGAATTTTATGGTGACGGCCTTGCCGACTTACCACTTGCCGATAGAGCAACTATCGCTAATATGGCGCCAGAGTATGGCGCAACCTGTGGTATTTTCCCTATTGATGATGAAACGATTAATTACTTACGCTTAACTAATCGTGATGAGAAGCAGCTTAAACTTATTGAAGATTACGCTAAACACCAAGGCTTATGGCGTAACGATGGCGACGAAGCACATTATACCGATAAGCTAGAGCTAACTTTAGATGATGTTGTGCCTAGCCTTGCAGGCCCAAAACGTCCGCAAGACAGAATTACTCTGGACAAAGCGGGCGATGTTATTGGTCAGCATTTAAAAGATTTCCAAGACGAGCGTATGGCTAAACGTGATAAAAGTGACGAAGAGCAAGCTCGCATTGAAAGTGAAGGCCCTACTACCAACCCTGATGAGCCTACCGATGAAGCGCAGTTTATGGGCGCAGCAAAAGTAAACTTTAATGGGGAAGAATTTGAGTTAAATGACGGTGCCTGTGTTATTGCTGCAATCACTAGCTGTACAAACACATCTAATCCAAGTGTTATTTTAGCTGCTGGTTTAGTAGCGCAAAAAGCACGTCAATTAGGTATCAACGTAAAACCTTGGGTTAAAACCTCACTTGCGCCAGGTTCGCAAGTGGTCACCGATTACCTTGAAAAGGCAGGGTTGATGGATGACCTAGATGCACTCGGCTTTAATTTAGTTGGTTATGGCTGTACCACATGTATTGGTAATTCAGGTCCACTAGCCGATGAAATTAGTGAGGCGATTCAAAAGCATAAATTAGTTGTAAGCTCAATTTTATCGGGTAACCGTAACTTTGAGGGGCGCATACATCAAGATGTTAAAATGAACTTTTTAGCGTCGCCTCCTTTAGTGGTTGCCTATGCCATAGCGGGTAGAACCGATATTGATGTGTACAACGAGCCACTCGCGCAAGATAAGCATGGTAACGATATTTACCTTAAAAATATTTGGCCGAGCGTTAAAGAAGTAAGTGAACTAGTAAAAAGTACGGTAACTAAAGAGATGTTCGAAAAAAGCTACGCCAATGTTTACGATGGCGACAGTCGCTGGCAAAAAATTCAAATACCTGATGGTAAACTTTACGATTGGGACAGTGCTTCGACTTATATTAAAAAAGCCCCTTTCTTTGATGGTATGAGTGTTGAACCACCGGGCATTCCAACTATTGAGGGTGCGCGTTGTCTAGCTAAACTAGGTGACTCGGTGACTACCGATCATATTTCACCAGCAGGTGCAATTAAGGCAGAGGCACCCGCAGGGCTTTACCTCCAAGAAAATGGGGTTGAAAAAGCACAATTTAACTCTTATGGTTCTCGCCGTGGTAATCACGAAGTAATGATGCGCGGGACGTTCGCAAATGTGCGCCTTAAAAACTTACTAGCTCCCGGAACCGAGGGTGGTGTAACGCGTACTCAACCTGACGATAAGCTAGAAAGTATTTATGATGCGGCAATGGCATATCAAGAAAGTGGAACACCCTTAGTGGTTCTAGCAGGTAAAGAATATGGTACCGGCTCCTCACGAGATTGGGCTGCAAAAGGCTCATTATTACTCGGTATTAAAGCTGTGATAGCACAAAGCTATGAGCGTATTCACCGCTCTAATTTAATTGGTATGGGCGTACTTCCTTTACAATTTAAAGAAGGTGAAAGCCATGAGTCACTAGGCTTAACTGGGCAAGAACAATTTGATATTCAAGGGTTATACGATAAAACCGACGAAGTCAGTGTTATTGCCACTAACAGTGAAGGTAAACAAGTTAGCTTTAGTGCCGATGTGCGTATTGATACTCCGAAAGAGTGGGACTACTACAAACATGGTGGTATTTTGCAGTACGTACTACGCAATATGCTCGACTAACAACTTAAAACGAAAATGCAGCCCAGCTCAGTAATGAGCTGGGCTTTTTTATATTATTAATGGATGCTTGCGCTAAATCAATATCGCTTTATAAAGACTCCATACACTAAGAAGACACGCTGCGCAGAGGCCGTTATGTCTTCAATTGTAATAATAAGACTACTTAAAACATCGATTTTGCTTGGGTTATGCTTAATAGTGACAGGCCATGGTTTAATTGTATCGAGCTACTTTACCAACCAGTACGGCATTAAAGGTATTATTACTGCAGCTGCCTGTATTGCAATTGGCGTGCTTTTATCATTGCCTACTAAAATCTACTTAACCATATTATTAATGGAAGCAGAAAAGCGTTATTTGAAGACACAGCAAAAACACCCCAAAACTAAAAGCCGCTAAAACTTTCGACCTCTTTACTGCGTTGCTCTATTCTCTTTTTGGCTTTTTCAGCATCTTCAAACAGTTTATTAATTGATTCACTGTTATATACCTCAGGCGCTCGCTGAGGAAAAGGCTGTGCTGCTGATTTAGCACTGCCACTCAAAATGGCGGTATCTTCTGCAACCACGACATTAATATCGGCGGGGTTAAGCTTTACCACTTCGCTTTTACCATTCTTGTTTGGTACATCTGAGAAATGCCATTGTCCTTGCTCGTCTTGCCATTTATAAATTGGCTTAGGAGTTTCTGTCTCAAAGGTAGCCCCAGTGATTTTTTCACCCGCTGTGGTAATTGCTAAGGTAATACTATCTAACGCGCTAGATGAAAGCGCTATCATTTCATTCTTGATCTCTGTTGATTCATTATAAATATGAGAGGTGCTTAGCCAAGGCTGGCCATTGGGCTTTTTAATATAAAACAATAAGATAACAGCAATTATCATCACTGACACTGCTAAATAGGTGAAGTATTTCATAGCGTTCCTGCTGTGTGTTTAATCCATCATCACAACCAATATAATAAAAAAGAATCAATTCAGCAAATATTAAACAATAAAAAACGCAGCAAAGGCTGCGTTTTTTTATTTTATAGCTTTGAATAATAAAGCAATTAAATTCCATCACCATCAATATGTAAGCCACACTCACGGTTCAAACCAAAAAAGCGGGTTTCCTCTTCACTCATACCCGGCTCTAACTTGCGCGTAGTATGTACATCCCCCATCGACACATAGCCTTGCTCCCATAATGGGTGGTATGGCAAATTATGCTTTGTTAGGTATTGATATACATCGCGATTATTCCATTCAATAATGGGGTACACTTTTACCGTACCTCGACTTATTTCTAGTACTTGCTTTTCAGCACGGCTTGAGGATTGATCTCGACGTAGACCACTAAACCAAGTGCTCGCATTCAGCTCCTTTAAAGCGCGTGTCATGGGCTCTACTTTATTAAGCTGATTGTATTGCTTAATGCCTGCCTCACCTAGCTCCCATAATTTTCCAAATTTAGCTTCTTGCCATGCAGGGCTCAGCTGCGCTTTATACACTTTTAAGTTAAGTGATAACTGCGAAGTCATTTGCTCTATAAACTGATAGGTTTCTGGAAATAAGTAGCCAGTATCTGTTAATACCACAGGTATATCGGGGCGCTGTGATGTCATTAAATGCAACATTACTGCGGCTTGAATACCAAAACTCGATGATAAAAACGCGGTGTCAGGCAAGTGCTCTAGCGCCCATGCAACGCGCTGCTCTGCGCTCATGTCAGCCAGCAAACCGTTCGCATCAGCTAACATCGCCTGTTGGCTTTGCTTATCTAGCTGTAATATGTTTTTAAATTCACTCATGGTCAACTTTAAACCTCACCAGCGCTTTGCGCTGCTTTTAAATTATGCGTAAAAATCGGTAACAGATACTTTTACTTCTGCAACAATACCTTTGCGAATAACAAAATCACCAAAACACTCGCCACCATTACGTTCACTAACCCATTGCCCAATGAGTTTATCGAATGCTTCTAAGTAAACCTCTTCGCCAACGTTTTCAAGGTAAAGCTTAGGAATACGCGTGCCCTCAGTGTTACCCCCTAGATAAACGTTATACTTACCAGGGCCTTTGCCGACCAATCCAGCTTCTGCTAGCATGGCACGACCACAGCCATTCGGGCAACCAACCACACGCATAATAATGCTGTCATTTGGCACCCCATGCTTGGTTAATAAGCCTTCTATTTTTTCAATTAAACTCGGTAAATAACGCTCAGCTTCGGCCATGGCTAATGGGCAGGTTGGTAATGCCACACACGCCATTGAATTTTTGCGTTGTTCAGTGTCTTTATCGTCAATCAAACCATGGTTACGGGCTATTTCTTCAATGACTGCTTTTTGATCGGCCGGTACACCGGCAATAATTAAGTTTTGATTTGCCGTCATGCGAAAATCACCTTGATGAATTTCTGCAATTTTGCGACACCCTGTTTTAAGCGGCTTATCAGGGTAGTCTAAAATACGACCACTTTGAATAAACAGGGTTAAGTGGTGCTTACCATCAATGCCCTCGACCCAACCAATACGATCCCCTCGGTGAGTAAACTCATAAGGGCGGCTTGGTGCAAAGCTCACGCCTGCGCGTTTTTCAACTTCGGCCTTAAATACTTCAGTGCCAACACGATCGAGAGTGTATTTAGTTTTTGCATTTTTACGATTTGAGCGGTTACCCCAATCACGCTGAACAGATACAACGTGCTCAGCAATTTTTAACGTGTCTTCTAGGCTAATAAAGCCAAAGTCGTCCGCTTTACGTGGATAGGTTGCTGTATCGCCATGGGTCATAGCCAAACCACCACCCACAAGTACGTTAAAACCAACGAGTTTGCCACCCTCAGCAATCGCCACAAAGTTTAAATCGTTAGCATGTACGTCCACCTCATTATTAGGTGGGATCGTCACTGTGGTTTTAAACTTACGCGGTAAATACGTTGAACCTAAAATAGGCTCTTCTGTGGTTTCAGACTTTTCGCCATTAAGCCAAATTTCAGCGTATGCCTTCGTTTTAGGTAATAAGTGCTCAGAGATTTTTGCCGCCCACTCATAGGCCTCTTGATGTAACTCAGACTCAACCGGATTGGTAGTACATAACACATTACGGTTCACGTCACCGGCGGTGGCAATTGAATCAATACCCACGCTATTAAGTAATTGGTGCATACCTTTAATTTCGGGTTTTAATACACCATGAAACTGAAATGTCTGGCGAGTAGTTAAACGAATACTGCCATAACTGGTTTTATCACCAGCAAACTTATCAATTGCTAGCCATTGCTCTGGCTTAATGATACCGCCAGGCATACGTGCGCGTAGCATCACATTATGCAGTGGTTCTAGCTTTTGTTTAGCACGTTCAGGACGTATATCGCGGTCATCTTGTTGATACATGCCGTGAAAACGAATTAACTGAAAATTATCAGCGGTAAAACCACCGGTGATCTCGTCTTTTAAATCTTGCTCTATGGTGCCACGTAAAAAGTTGCTTTCTCTTTTCAAACGCTCGTTATCAGAAAGCTTTACGTTTTTATCTTGTTCGCTCATGTTTAATCCTAAATTTGTTACAGTGACGGCTGTTAGCGTTGCTTTGTTATAAAGTAAGCAATGTGTACTTAGTACACATCTTTCTGATAGCGATTTGCGCTTCGTAAGTCTTTTAAATAAAGCTCTGCGTCTTCATAGCTTTTACCAGTGTTTTCGCTAATGATATCAACTAAGGCATTATGTACATCCTTTGCCATGCGGTTTGCATCGCCACACACATAAAAATGAGCACCCGCTTCTAACCAATCAAACACTTCTTTTGAGTTTTTACGTAACTTATCTTGTACATAAACTTTTTCTGCTTGGTCACGACTAAACGCCACATCAACCTTACTTAGTAAACCTGACTTTAAGTACCCTTGAATTTCTACTTGGTACAAGAAGTCTTGAGTAAAGTGTGGGTTACCAAAAAATAGCCAGTTTTTACCTGTTGCTTCTCGTGCATCACGCTCTTGTAAAAAGGCGCGAAATGGCGCAATACCAGTACCTGGTCCAACCATAATAATCGGTGTGTCATCGTTTACTGGTAAGCGGAAGTTATCATTATGTTCACTGAACACTTTTACTTTACAGCCTTCTTCAGCGCGGCGTGCTAAGTACCCTGAACAACCACCTAAATGCTCTGTACCAAACGCTTCAAACTCAACTAATGCAATAGTTAAATGCACCTCATCTTCAACCTCTGCTTGGCTAGAAGCAATTGAATATAAACGTGCTTGTAATTTACGCAGGCAATCAACTAGTGTTTGCGCTTCTAATTTAGCTGGGTTTTGTGCAACCACATCAAAGATTTGGCGAGGCTCAATGTATTCGCGCATTGCGCCTTTATCTTCTACTAGTTTAAGCAGCTCAGGCGTGCCTGTAGCGGTGGCATACTTTTCAACAAACCCAGGGTAGGATTGTGTTAGCTCTAGTTTTTCAATTAAGGCATCACGTACGCTGAATTCTTCATCGCCAAGTTTAACGCGGCTAGTAGGATCAATTTGCGTTTGCGCTAGTAGCTCATCTACACGTACTTCATCATTTAAGAAGTAAATGCCTAATGAATCACCTGGGGTGTAACTAATATCTGACCCTTCAAGTGAAATTTCAACATGGCGTACATCTTTGGTTGAATCACGACCGGTAATTTTTTGCACTAAGCTTAGCTCTGCCGCAAACGGATTTTGCTTTGTGTACTGACTAGCAGCTGCTGTAGGCGAGCCAAATGGCATTGATACAACTTGACCGCCTGTGGCATCTTGCTGAGCTTTTAAATCTGGCTCAAACGCATTTAGTGCGCCTTCAATCCAAGTGGCTGCTTCGTCATCGTAATCAACGTCTAGGTCGGCACGTTGATGAATAACCTCTGCACCTAATTTAGTTAAACGCTCTTCAAAGTCTTTAGCGGTTTGACAGAAAAATTCATAGCTAGAATCACCTAAACCTAATACTGCAACTTTGACACCATCAAGCTTTGGCGCTTTTTTAGTAATTAAAAATTCATACAGTGTTTCGGCATCTTCTGGTGGCTCACCCTCGCCGTAAGTCGATACAACCACGGTTAAAAACTTTTCTTTTTTCAGGGCAGTCGGTTTGTAATCTGACATGCTAACCAGCTTTGTTGCTAGGCCGCGAGACTCAGCTTGCTCTTTAAGTTTAGTCGCCACCGCTTTGGCATTGCCTGTTTGTGAACCATATAAAATGGTCAGTGCTGCCGCCTCTGAGGTTGCTGGCGTACCTGTAGTTGGCACTCCTAGCGCTGCAGAATTAGCATTAGCAGCTAGGTAGCCGCTAACCCACGCTTGCTGAATTGGATTAAGCTCAGCCACTAAACCTTGTAGCTTTTGTACTTGCTCTTGCGAAAGCGGACTTGCTAGCGCATTGAGTTGACCTAACAACATGAATTTTTCCTCATAACCCTGAACGTTAAACACAATGTCTGTTCACATTGTTTAAAATGAGTGCCACCTCACTCAGAAAGTTCTGTTGAGGTTAATTGAGTATGCAGGATAGCCGCCTAAGCATAGATAAAAAAAGAATAGAATCTGCTTTGATATTCCATTTAGTTATTAAGTTACTTAAAAACCTGCGAAATAGACCTAAAAGGGTTTTATTGTCTTTTATGAAATTTTAATTTAACAATTTTGTAACTTTAATAATCTAATGTATATTACGCAAAAATATAAAATAGGAACACCTATGTTACACGGTCTATATAAAAACAAATTACTTTTGAGCACCTTGTTATTATCCTCATTACCCGCGATGGCTAATGTGGTTAATGGCAACTTTGAACAATACAGTGGCAACACCCCAGATGCATGGACAGTAATTGATAGTGGTATTAACGTATCTGCCAACAGCACAGTCGTAAGCACAGGCTCACAAGCAGCAGCGATTAGCGTTAATACAGGCACACAAAGCAATACTGATTTTTTGCAGCAAGTCGCAGTTGAAATGGGTAAAACTTATGAGTTCTCAGTGGATGTGTATCATACCGAAGGCCATCTTAAGGCGCGTTTGTTGATAGATGGTTATCAAGGCTATTCAAATCCAGCACAAACCAACCAATGGCAAACCATAACTTACAGCTACACCGCTGATAGTAGTAAAACCATTGATGTCGGCTTACGCTTTTATGATACAACGGGATTTGATGGTAGCGAGTTAGTTTATGTTGATAACTTCTTGCCTAACAATGACAGCAGTGGCTCTTCAAGCTGCGCAGATAACAGCCTTACTTTTAGCCTAACCACAGATAACTACGGCGAAGAAACCAGCTGGCAAATAGCGCACAACCAAACCGGTGTCGTTGCAAGCGGAAGTGGGTATGCGGCAAACACCCAATATACCGAACAATTATGCGTAGCCGATGGTGAGTATACATTTACTATTAATGACAGCTATGGCGATGGTATTTGCTGTTCATATGGCAGTGGTAGCTACGCCTTGAATAATGAAAGCACATTGCTTGCCAGTGGAGCTAGTTTTCAAACAACCGAGGCTACCGCTTTCTCATTAGGAAGCACTGAGCCAACGCCAACACCGACGCCAACCGGCTACTATGTGACGACCCAAGGTTTATCGGGTTACACGCTTAAAACTGAGCTTTATAACATTATTAATAATCATAATGCTCAGGGGTATTCCGCTATTTGGAATTTTTACGACGCATCAGCGCGTGATAAATACTTTGAAAACGATAATAGTATTTTAGATATGTACAGCGAGAAGCCCAATGGCTCTGATAGCTACACATACACAGCCGTTAGCGATCAATGTGGCAACTACAGTGGTGAGGGCGGGTGTTATAACCGGGAGCATTCGTTCCCTAAAAGTTGGTTTGGCGGCACTATTGAGCCAATGAATTCTGATGTTCATCATATTTACGCCACTGACGGCTATGTAAATTCAAAGCGAAGTAACTTCCCGTTCGGTGAAGTAGCAAGCGCTTCGTTTACCTCAACCAACGGCAGTAAATTAGGCTCTGCAAGTAATACGATTAATTACAACGGTACTGTATTTGAACCTATTGATGAATTTAAAGGTGACTTTGCTCGTGCTTATTTTTACATGGCAACCCGCTATCAAAACGTAATTGGTGCTTGGCAAAATAACACCGCAGCTAGTAATGACGTGCTTAATGGCACCAGTACCCAAGTATTTGAAAGCTGGGTTGTGGCCATGCTGTTAAAGTGGCATAACAACGACCCTGTTAGCCAAATGGAATTAGACCGCAACCAAGCAGCGTTTGAATTTCAGGGAAATCGTAACCCGTATATTGATCATCCTGAATTTGTAGAGATGATTTGGTAAACGGGCTTCGGGCTTCGGGCTTCGGGCTTCGGGCTTCGGGCTTCGGGCTTCGGGCTTCGGGCTTCGGGCTTCGCAGAAAAGCATATGCCTTTGCATTCGCAAAGGCTTTTTTATTTAGATTACTTCTTTACTCTCGGGCTTAGACCTAAGTTACGGCTAGTAAGCCCACTGCGCGCATCGACTTAAAACTTACCGCTTACAGCTTTTTTAAACGCAAAAAAAAACCCCAGCTAAAGCTGGGGTTTCTTATAAAACAGACTTAATTAAAAATTAAGCTTGTTTTGGACGTTCAATAACATCTACCAAAGTCCAAGATTTGTTCTTAGAGATTGGAGCGCATTCACGGATAGTGACAGTGTCACCCGCTTTTGCAGTGTTATTTTCGTCATGTACGTGTAACTTAGTCGTACGTTTGATGAATTTCCCATAGATTGGGTGCTTCACGTAACGTGCGATAGCAACAGTGAAAGATTTTTCCATCTTGTCGCTGATTACACGGCCTTGAAGAGTACGAATTTTATCGCTCATTATTGACCTGCCTTCTGGTTAATAATTGTTTTTACACGCGCGATATCGCGACGTACTGTTCTTAGCGTGTGTGTCTGAGCTAGCTGACCAGTGCTTGCTTGCATGCGCAGGTTAAACTGCTCACGAAGAAGACCTAGAAGTTCAGCATTAAGCTCTTCTACGCTTTTATCTTTTAGTTCGTTTGCTTTCATCACATTACCGTCCGAGTTACGAAAGTTGTTTTGAATGGCAGCTTACGAGCAGCAAGGTTAAACGCTTCACGAGCAAGCTCTTCTGAAACACCTTCCATTTCGTAAAGTACTTTACCAGGCTGAATTTCAGCAACCCAATATTCAACAGAACCTTTACCTTTACCCATACGAACTTCAAGAGGTTTTTCTGTGATCGGCTTGTCAGGGAAGACACGGATCCAGATTTTACCTTGACGTTTCACGTGACGTGTCATAGCACGACGAGCTGCTTCGATTTGACGAGCAGTCATGCGGCCACGACCAGTAGCTTTCAAACCGAAAGTACCGAAGCTTACTTTGTTACCGTTTTGCGCTAGACCACGGTTGCGGCCTTTATGCATTTTACGGAATTTTGTACGTTTTGGCTGTAACATTACTCGCTACCTCTACTTAGCACTTTTTTTGGCTTTCTTTGGTGCGCGTTTAGCTGGCTTCTCTTGCTCTTGTACTAGTGGTAAACCACCAATAACTTCGCCTTTGAAGATCCAAACTTTAACACCAATGATACCGTAAGTGGTTAAGGCTTCAGAAGTTGCGTAGTCGATATCAGCACGAAGAGTATGTAGAGGTACACGACCTTCACGATACCATTCTGAACGTGCGATTTCTGCGCCGCCAAGACGACCGCTAACTTCAACTTTAATCCCTTTAGAACCGATGCGCATTGCATTTTGTACCGAACGCTTCATAGCGCGACGGAACATAACACGACGCTCTAGCTGAGAGGCAATGCCGTCTGCTACTAGTTGTGCATCTAGTTCTGGTTTACGTACTTCAGAAATATTAATCTGAGCAGGTACACCAGCGATTTTAGTTACCGCTTGACGTAATTTTTCTACGTCTTCGCCTTTTTTACCGATAACAACACCCGGACGAGCCGTGTGAATAGTTACTCGGATAGATTTTGCTGGACGCTCAATAACGATTTTAGACACAGAAGCCGCTTTCAATTCCTTAGTAAGGAATGTACGTACTTTGTGATCGCCAAAAAGCTGTGCAGAGAAATCTTTTGAATTCGCGTACCAGGTAGAAACCCAAGGTTTAGATATACCTAGGCGAATACCAGTAGGATGAACTTTTTGTCCCATTACTTATATCTCCTAGCTATCTGAAACCACAACAGTGATGTGGCTTGTACGCTTAAGGATGCGGTCTGCGCGTCCTTTAGCACGTGGCATAATACGTTTCATTGTTGGACCATCGTCCACAAAGATCGTTGTTACACGTAGCTCATCAATGTCAGCACCTTCGTTATGCTCTGCGTTAGCAATAGCAGACTCAAGTACTTTTTTAACTAATACAGCCGCTTTCTTAGGGCTGTACGCCAGGATTTCTAGTGCGCGATCGACAGGTAACCCGCGGATCTGATCTGCAACTAGACGTGCTTTTTGCGCCGAACCAGAGGCGAATTTATGTTTAGCTAATGCTTGCATTTATCATTCCCCTCTTAACGTTTCTTCGCTTTCTTATCCGCAGCGTGGCCACGGTAAGTGCGAGTTGGTGCAAATTCACCTAGTTTGTGACCGATCATTTCGTCAGAAACGAAAACTGGTACATGCTGGCGACCATTATGGACAGCAATGGTCAATCCGATCATGTTAGGTATGATCATTGAACGACGGCTCCAAGTTTTAATTGGCTTCTTGTCACCGCTTTCCAAAGCTTTCTCTACCTTCTTCAGCAAGTGTAGGTCTATAAAAGGACCCTTCTTGAGAGAGCGTGGCATGGCTATTCCTCAATATTACTTAGTACGACGACGTACTATAAATTTATCCGTACGCTTGTTCTTACGCGTCTTAGCACCTTTAGTCGGCTTACCCCATGGAGACACAGGATGACGACCACCAGACGTACGACCTTCACCACCACCGTGTGGGTGATCAACCGGGTTCATGGCAACACCACGAACTGTCGGACGAATACCACGCCAGCGATTTGCACCTGCTTTACCAAGTGAACGAAGCATATGCTCAGCATTGCCTACTTCACCTAGTGTCGCACGACAATCAGATTCAACTTTACGAACTTCGCCTGAACGAAGACGTAATGTTACATACTGACCATCACGAGCAAGGATTTGAACGTATGCACCAGCAGAACGTGCGATTTGCGCACCTTTACCTGGTTTTAATTCTACGTTGTGAACAGTCGAACCTACAGGCATATTACGCATAGGTAATGCATTACCAGGCTTGATTGGTGCATCAACACCAGACTGGATTGCATCGCCAGCTTTTAAGCCTTTTGGTGCGATAATGTAACGACGCTCACCGTCTGCATATAATACAAGAGCGATGTTTGCGCTACGATTTGGATCATATTCTAAACGCTCAACTACAGCTGGAATACCATCTTTAGTACGTTTAAAATCGATTAAACGGTAATGTTGCTTATGACCACCACCGATATGACGAACCGTAATACGACCATTGTTATTACGACCACCTGACTTAGAGTTTTTCTCTAATAGTGGTGCGTATGGCTTGCCCTTATGTAGATCTGGGTTTACCACTTTAACTAGGTGACGACGACCCGCAGAAGTTGGCTTACACTTTTGAAGTGCCATAATTCTAACTCCCCTTATTACTCGGCGCCGCCGACAAAGTCTAGTTCGCTGCCTTCTTTAAGAGTAACGTAAGCTTTTTTCCAGTCGCTACGACGACCGAAACGTGCGCCAGTACGTTTTGTTTTACCCTTAACGTTAAGTGTGCGAACACCAGTTACTTCCACTTCAAAAAGCTTCTCTACAGCTGCTTTAACTTCAGCTTTAGTTGCGTCATTTACTACTTTGAAAACGATAGTGTTGTTTTCTTCAGCAGCAATAGTGCTTTTTTCAGAGATATGTGGAGCAAGGATCACTTTTAAAAGACGTTCTTCACGGATCATGCTAGCGTCTCCTCAAGTTGCTTAACAGCAGCAGCTGTAATAAGTACCTTATCGAAAGCGATTAAGCTTACAGGGTCGATACCAGCTACATCACGCGTGTCAACCTTGTACAGGTTACGTGCCGATAAAAATAGATTCTCATCTACTTCTTCAGTTACGATAAGAACATCTTTAAGCTCAAGTTCTTTAAGCTTAGCAACTAGTTCTTTAGTTTTTGGTGCTGCTAGAGCAAAACTTTCAACAACGATTAAACGCTCTTGACGAACTAATTCAGATAAAATGCTTTTGATCGCACCGCGGTACATTTTACGGTTTACTTTTTGGCTGTGGTCTTGTGGTTTAGCTGCGAAGCTAACGCCACCTGAACGCCAAATTGGACTACGGATTGTACCAGCACGTGCACGGCCAGTACCTTTTTGAGCCCATGGTTTTTTACCACCACCGCTTACTTCAGAACGTGTCTTCTGAGCACGAGTACCTTGACGAGCACCTGCTGCGTATGCAACAACTACTTGATGTACTAATGCTTCGTTAAACTCACGTCCAAAAGTAGCTTCAGAAACTTCAAGACCGCCAGAAGCGTCTTTAATTGCTAATTCCATCACTAAATCTCCAGGACTTATGCTTTAACAGCAGGTTTAACGATAACGTCACCGCCGATAGCGCCAGGTACTGCACCTTTAACTAAAAGCAAGTTACGCTCAGCGTCAACGCGTACTAGTTCTAAGTTTTGAGTCGTTACACGCTCAGCACCCATATGACCGGCCATTTTCTTACCTTTAAACACCTTACCAGGTGATTGGTTTTGACCGATTGAACCAGGAGCACGGTGAGATAGAGAGTTACCATGTGTAGCGTCTTGCATGCTGAAATTCCAGCGCTTAACACCACCTTGGAAACCTTTACCTTTAGAAGTACCGGTTACGTCAACTTTGTTGATTTCGTTGAATAATTCAACAGTAAGCTCAGCGCCTACTTCAAAATCGCCTTCACCACCATTTAGGCGGAATTCCCACAGACCGCGACCCGCTTCAACACCAGCTTTAGCGAAGTGACCCGCTGTTGCTTTGTTTACACGGCTTGCTTTTTTAGTGCCTGCGGTTACTTGAAGCGCGTTATAACCGTCTGTTGCGTCAGATTTGATCTGAGCAATGCGGTTAGGTGTCGCTTCAATAACTGTCACAGGGATAGATACACCATCTTCAGTGAAGATACGTGTCATACCCACTTTACGACCGACTAGACCTAATGCCATTTTCCTAAAACCTCTCTAATCTTTCGATTAACCCAGGCTGATTTGAACATCAACACCAGCAGCAAGATCTAAACGCATAAGTGCGTCAACAGTCTTGTCAGTTGGTTCTACGATGTCGATCAGACGTTTATGGGTGCGGATCTCATACTGATCACGCGCGTCTTTATTAACGTGCGGTGATGTAAGTACAGTAAAACGTTCAAAGCGTGTAGGTAGTGGAATTGGACCACGTACTTGTGCGCCAGTGCGTTTCGCAGTTTCCACGATTTCCGCCGTTGATTGGTCAATCAAACGGTGGTCAAAAGCTTTTAGGCGAATACGAATGCGTTGATTTGACATTCTTAAACCTCAATATAAAGAGCATTTAAAAGAGCATAAAAAAACGACCGAAACAATCTTAAAAACTTAAGATGCCGGTTGTTGATTTATATCTACGTTGAGTTCCAAATCGGAACTCCTGTTTTATTAGCTTGAAATCCAAGCTTAATGTTCCTTCCAAGTTCCCGAGGGAATTTTGAAAGCCTGCGTATTATAGTGATATTGGTGATAAATGCAACAACTATTTAGACATAATTACTTTGTTATTGTCGTTTAAATAACGGTCAAGTTTATTAATAGTGAACGCAATAGAAGTGATGATGTCACTATGATGTCATAGCATGTCGATTAATCTGCAGGGGATTTTTTAGATATTATGTTATCCTATGCGCTAATTTTGCTGTTATATACCCATATTGGTTTGGGTAACTACTCTCTTATGGTGAGTCAATGCGTATTTTAAATTATGGTTTAAATCTTATCTCTGGTGGTATCAGCCGCTTGTTTGTTAAAAGCAAAGTACTGCCTGAAAAACCGCTAGAACAATTTAAGTTAAACCCTAAAAACCCAACCTTTTATATAGTGCGTTTAAATTCACGCTTTGATTTAGCGGCACTGGCGCGTGTTTGTAAACGAAATGGTTTACCTGACCCAACCGAGCAGCAAGTGTTAGGCGACGAAGCGTTAGATCGCTTTATCGGCATTAAAAACCCACCACCGCTATTTGGTGATAAAGAAAAGCCTACCAATGCATTGGCCCAAGGCAAACACATTGTTGAGCACTTATTAAATAGTGGCCAAAAAAATGTGCAAGTGGTGCCCGTGACTATTTTATGGGGCCGTGCACCGGGTAAAGAAAAGCCTGGATTGAGTACACTGCTCTCACATTCGCTGACTCCTAGCTGGTTCAGAAAAATCTTCGTGGTGCTTTTTTCAGGAAGAGATAACTTTATTCGATTTAGCCAACCACTCGACTTATCCTTATTGGTTAATGAAAAAGCCGACGTTAATGAACTGCCTCATAAACTACTGCGTGTAGCTCGAGTTCACTTTAAACGTCAAAAGCTGGCTGCAACAGGGCCTAAAATACCATCTCGTGATCAGTTATTTAGCTCGCTGCTAGCATCACCCACAATTAAAAAAGCAATTCAAACCGAGGCCTCTGAAAAAAACATCAGCCAAGCCCAAGCGCGACAAAACGCCTTAAAGCTACTTGATGAAATTGCTGCTAATTACAGTGACGCGACCATTCGCGTTGCCGACCGTATTTTAACCTGGCTTTGGAACAAGCTGTATAATGGTATTGATATAAAATACACCGAGCAAATTCATGACCTAACTAATAAAGGCCATGAAATAATCTACATGCCGTGTCATCGCAGTCATATGGATTACTTACTACTTACCTACTCTATTTACCATCAAGGGCTTGTCCCACCGCATATTGCAGCTGGGATCAACCTCAACTTTTTCCCAGCAGGCGGGATATTCCGCCGTAGTGGTGCATTTTTTATTCGCCGCTCGTTTGCTGGTAACAAGCTCTACTCAGCGGTATTTAAAGAATACTTAAGCCAGTTATTTATCAAAGGTTACTCGGTGAAATTTTATACCGAAGGTGGCCGCAGCAGAACCGGACGTTTATTACCCCCAAAAACCGGCATGCTCGCCATGACAATGCAAGCTATGCTGCGTGGTATTGATCGCCCAGTATCGATTGTGCCTGTATATATAGGCTACGAACACGTAATGGAAATAAATACCTACCTAAAAGAGCTCGCGGGTAATGATAAAAAGGGCGAGTCGATATTAGGTATTTTTAAAGCGATTAAAAACTTAAAAAACTATGGCCGTGGTTATTTAAACTTTGGCGACCCTATTTCTATTAACCAATACCTAAATGACAACCAACCCGACTGGCGTGATTCAATTCATGCTACCGATGTGCAAAAGCCACAATGGTTAGGACCGCAAGTTGCGAATCTTGCTGATCAGGTTATGGTTAAAATTAATAATGCAGCCGCACTCAACTCAGTTAACTTATTGGCGATGATACTGCTAGTAAACGATAAACACGCATTGAGTAAACCTAAATTGCTAGCTCAGCTTGAGTTTTATCTGCGATTACAGCGTGAAGCCAGCTATAGCAATAAAATAACTGCGCCCGATGAAACGCCAGAGCAACTGCTAGAACATGCCCTAAAGCTGAATAAGTTTGATGTGATCAGCGACGAATTTGGCGAAATAATTGCGATAAACGATAAAGAAAAAACCTTATTTAATTATTATCGTAATAACATTTTGCATATTTTTGCAGTACCAAGTCTAGTCGCCCTGCATTTATTTAAGCAGCATCAAAGCACCGTAATCCAGTGCCATCAACTGGTAAACTCTTTTTATCCGTTATTTGCCAAAGAGTGGTACTTACAAGAGCTTGATGAAAGCTATGTAACCCGTATTTTAACTAACTTTAGCGATCAAGGCTTAATTGAACTTGATGGTGATAACATTAAAGTGACTCAAAATAACGATAGCTTTGCCAAACTCGAAATGCTCGGTCGTGCATTAAGCTTCACTCTGCAACGCTATGCGATTGTAATTGGCTTTATTCAGACCAGCCAAGGCATTGAAAAAGCAGAGCTTGAACGTGAAAGCTATGTGCTGGCACAGCGCTTAGGTACGTTACATGGCATTAAAACACCGGAGTTTTTTGATAAGAAGGTACTTAGTAGTTTTATTTCCAACCTTCGCGAACAAAAGCTAATTAGTGAATCTGATAGCGGCTTACAAGGCAGCCAAGAGCTGTGCGAGACCTACAAGCAACTACAAACACTCTTGCCGGCACGTATTTGGCAATCAATTACTGACATTGTTCACGCTCAATGTCAGTAACAGACTCTTATTACCCACTATGTTGAATTAACTCAATATAGTGGGTTTTGAAGTGTTAACGCTGACGCATTACCCCTTCTTGAATAGTAGAGGCTACCAAATTTCCTTGGCGGTCAAAAAACTGCCCGCGTACCAACCCTCTTCCTGAGCTCGCGCTTGGGCTATCAATAGTATATAAAATCCAATCATCCATTCTAAATGGACGATGAAACCACATAGCATGATCAATAGTCGCTACTTGCATATTCGGCTGCATAAACGAGACACCATGTGGCTGCAGTGCGGTTGGTAAAAACTCAAAGTCAGACGCATACGCTAATAAGTAGTTATGAATACGTTGATCGTCCGGCATATCGCCATTGGCTTTAAACCAAATATGTTTTACCGGCTCTATGGCCTCTGGCTTAAACGGATTATGAAAATTAACCGGACGCATTTCTATCGGCATTTCACGAATAAACTTATTACGGATTGCTTCAGGAATATGCTGCGCATTTTCTTGATAAAACTCTAACGAAGAACGCAGCTCTTCAGGTGCGGGAACATCAGGCATGGTAGCTTGATGCGATAATCCTTGCTCTTCACCTTGAAACGACGCCGTCATGTAAAAAATAGGTTTACCGTACTGAATGGCGCTAACTCGACGAGTACTAAAACTTTTACCATCGCGAATCGTCTCTACATCATAAACGATTGGCTTTGCAGCGTCGCCTGGGCGTAAGAAGTAAGAATGTAAGGAGTGAACAATACGTCCTGCAGGTAATGTTTCTTTAGCTGCGGAAAGCGCTTGTCCCATAACTTGACCGCCAAACACCGCTCTAAAACCTAAGTCTTGGCTTTGCCCTCGATATAAACCTTGCTCAATTTCTTCAAGTGACAATAGCGACAATAAATCATCTAATACTTGGCTCATTATTTCTTCCTCAATCCCCTAATTTCTAAATGATACTATACAATACTGGAAAAATACTAACTCACTGATTGAGGAAATCTAATATGGCTTTTTGGCTGTTTAAAACCGAACCCGACGCCTTTTCAATTGATGACTTAAAACAAGCCCCAGAGCAAACAACGCTATGGGAAGGTGTACGTAACTACCAAGCGCGTAACTTTATTCGTGATGATGTACAAAAGGGCGACTTGGTGATGATTTATCACTCTAGCTGCAAGCAAGTTGGCGTTGCAGGACTTGCAGTGGTTACTAAGACCGCTTACCCCGATCCAACTCAATTCGATTTAGGTAGTGACTATTACGATGCTAAAGCAACCACTGAAAATCCTCGTTGGTTTGTAGTGGAAATAACCTATCAGGCGCATTTAAGTAGTTTAGTCAGCCTACAAGCAATCAAAGCAAATAGTGCTATAACTGATATAGCACTTAAAAAAAGTGGCCGTTTATCGGTCATGCCAGTAACCGACAATGACTGGCATGAAATTTTAAATATGGCGAAATAAGTCACCAAGGTAACTATCCACCAGCGTAGCATGTCACCGCTCGATTTTCTTATGTAGCCAGATTTGTTATGATCTGCGGCTTGTGTGTACTGGAGGAAAAATGAAATTACTGTATTGGTTAGATGAATGGTTAACTCTCAGTGATGATGAGAGGCAAGCAAAGCTACCAACCTCTGGTGGAGATTTACTCGGTGATGTGTATGTAAAATATCACTTTGTTGATCTCAATAAACCTCTGCTTTTTACTTTTTCTCCTGCGGGCACTGATGTGCAAGAACGCGATTTGAACGAAGACTTTGCCCCATGGGGCTATCATTTAGCACGAAAGCAAAACGTTAATATTATTGCGTTTCAGCATTTGGGTAAAAGTAACTGGTTTCGTAATCGCAATTTAATCTTTTTTATTGAGCAATTAGCTCCCTTACTTTATCCATTTAAAACCAAGTTAGGTTATGGGCTTAGTCGTGGCGGTTTTGCTGTGGGTGCATTTGCTAAATTACTAAAACTCGACAAAGTACTGTTTTTCCACCCTGTTAGCACCAAAAACAAGCTACTCGCCCCTTGGGATGACCGATCAAGTACCGAGATAGCCCAGCAATATGACTGGCAAGGTGACTACCATGACTTAGATTTAGGGGATGCCGAGGGTTACATTATTTACGATCCAACTAATCGTATTGACCGCCAACATGCTAAACGCTATAAACAACTCACTCACTTACGCGTGTTTGGTATGGGGCACGGCACTCATGCCACTTATTTAAATAAGTTTGGCTTTTATAAACAAGTGGCGGTTGATTTTATTCGTGATCAGCAAATCGACATTGCGCAATTTAGGCTGCAAACAAAAACACTGCGTTTAAAAGAGGATTATTATAAAAAACTTAATAAAGCCAACGCTAAGTCGCCACATCGCCAAGCGTTATTAAGTACCGCTCACACTATTTTAATTGATGAAAAAGCCACGCATGTAAAAGAGCATCAAGCGCAAATTGATATTCAACCACTAATAGACGTAGCCATTAAACATCAAGACGAAAATCCTACCGATGCTATTAAGCTATTAGAGGTGGCACAACAACTCGTGCCAGATGATCCGCTGGTTGAGCATAAACTCAAGCAATTAAAATAACACTGGGCAACTCAAACGTTGCCCTTGCTACTATTTTTTCTTTGCGTGCCCTTGCTTGGGAACAATTGAAAAATATAAAATAAGCGCTATCCAAGAGAAAAAAATAGCGCCGACCAACCAGCCATTTTTCTCATGGCCATGGCTACGCTTACTGTTAAGAATTATCATAATAGGGAAAATGTAAGCACATAAAACAATAATTAAAAAAGCAATTTCAGTCATTATTTTTCCAAGCTAGGCCAATCAACTTCACCACTCAACACTCGCTCTTGCGCGATATAATGCAGTATATCACCCGCATTTACTGCGTAATCTAAAGGTGGATTTAAATCCATATTTTTTGCACTTAAATTATGAGCCACCCCTAATAATATTGCATCATGATCGTACTTAAAATGATGAAATAATTTACCAAACTCCATGGTTTTTATATCACTGGGTATTTGTAGACTAAATTGTGTATCACCATGCAAAGTAGATAATAGTTCTTCTTGAACACGACTTGAGCCAGGGTCTTGCATTGAGCGCACCAAAATCTCTGCTGACTTAGTGCTACTGCATTCTACGTTATGACAATGCTCTAGTAACATTTCCACTTTTGTTTCATCAAAAAAGTGTGCGCTAATGTGACAATCTTCTTTAACTAAACGACTAATACGCAGTGCGGTAGTAAATGTTTGGTCGTCATCTTGACCATCAATAATCACTTTATCAGCATGGCGAATTGCTACACGCTCTAACTCATCCAAATCAGTAAAACTAGTCAAACGAGCAAAATCAACATTCTCATTACTTAAGAATGGATGCTCTATTTGTTCAGTAACCGCCAATAAAATACGGCGATCTGTACGTTTAGTATCAGCCAAAATATAGTCGATCATTTTTTTTGTTCGAGCATTATGCCAACCAAAAATAATAATGTGGTTGCTACTGTGAGCAAAGTTTTTATCACCAGTCATAGCGCGCCTAATTAAGTAAGTTACTGTTTGTCCTGTTTTACCTAACAAGACACCAAATAAAGCCAAACCAAAGGGTATTTGTATTAATGCAACAATCCATCGACCTAAATCTGTTGATGGACTTAAATCGCCATACCCTACCGTTGAAGTGGTTACCGTGTAGTAGTAAAAAAAAGTCCCTGGTGAAAGCAAGGCCTGCTCATTTGCCACTAATAATAAACTCCAAGTAAGTAGCATATGTAAGGATGTTGCTATTACAACAGATTGCCAACTAACCTGATCAATATGGCTGCGCAACAGCACAACAATACGTTTTAAAATATGATGCATAATTTTTTGTTAATCGATTGATTATTTTTATCATTTAGTAACACGATACTGTAAATGATAACACCTAAGCAACGTTTTACTGTAATCGAAATATTCAAGGTTCGTTATGAAGAAAAATAAGAGTAAACTATAGTTATTAAGTTATGAGGAAAGAATGGATCTATTATGTCAGGTGTTTTAGCGTCAGTTGATCAACGTACTCAGCTTGTAGGTGAGAATCGTTTAGAATTGCTACTTTTTTATTTACATAGCCGCCATTTATTCGCACTCAATGTATTTAAAATTAAAGAAGTGGTGAAGCTTCCCCGTCTAAGCAAAATACCGCACTCTCACCCTAAGGTGACGGGTGTTGCTAATATTCGTGGTGAATCTATTCCGGTGATTGATCTACGCCAAGCAATTTCTATGTCACACAAAGAACATAGCGACGATTGTAATCTCGTAGTAACAGAATATAACCGTACCACCCAAGGTTTTTTAATTGGCAAAGTTGATCATATTTTAAATATGACCTGGTCTGATATTATGCCGCCGCCCAGCTCTGTGGGTAAAAATCATTACATTACCGCACTGACTAAAGTACAGCGTGACGGGATAGAGCACTTGGTAGAAATTATTGATGTTGAAAAAGTACTGGCCGAAATAGTTGAGTACGAGGTTAATATTTCTGAAGGGGTGTTAGATCAAACCATAGTCAATGAATTCTCTGGGCGTAAAATACTGCATGCTGATGACTCGCCAACAGCCCGCAAGCAAGTTAGCGATACATTATCGCAGCTTGGTATCGAAATCATCCCTGCTAGTAATGGCTTAGAAGCACTACAAATGCTAAAAGGCTGGGCTGATGAAGGCAAAGACGTCGAAAAAGAGCTACTAATGGTGATTACCGATGCCGAAATGCCTTCTATGGATGGTTATCGCTTAACCTATGAAATACGCAACGACAACCGCTTAAAAAACTTACATGTGGTGCTTAACACCTCTCTCAGTGGTAGCTTTAACCAAGCCATGGTAGAAAAAGTGGGATGTAATGCATTTTTATCAAAGTTTCAGCCCGACTTATTAGTACAAGAAGTTCAAAATCGCTTAAAACAGGTGCTCAGCAACACTTAGTTAAGCTCACTAGTAAATACTGACTACAGTTAGTATTTGCTAGTTATATAACTAACAACGTATTTAGTTATTTCACTGCCTTATAGCCTACCTTGTTGTCATTTTATTTATTGCGCCATTTGCTAATCACTACTTTTCATGATTAATTAATACGTAAATTTTTACTAGGTTATTAATTATGCTTAATAAAGTTGCCAGCCCTTTTACCAAGCTTGTAGAGCGGTACTTACCCGATCCGTTTATATTTGTCATTTTGCTCACCATTATCACTTTGGTCATTGCGGATTTAGCGACCCCTGCAACCACGCTTGAGGTAATAACATCATGGGGTAGCGGGTTTTGGAACTTACTTAGCTTTGCCATGCAAATGCTATTGGTATTAGTAACAGGCTACATGCTCGCCAGTACCTCGTTAATAAGTAAGTTACTGACAAAGTTGGCAACGCTTGCCAATACAGCTCCAAAAGCCATTATTTTAGTGACTTTTATTTCGCTTTTAGCAAGCTGGCTTAATTGGGGGTTTGGTTTAGTGATTGGGGCTTTATTTGCTAAAGCGATTGCCAAACAGACTCGAGTGGATTACCGGCTATTAGTAGCGAGTGCTTACTCAGGTTTTGTAGTGTGGCACGGCGGATTAGCAGGCTCCGTACCTCTAACCATTGCCAGCGAAGGGCATTTTTCACAGGCAACAATGGGGATTATTGGCACCGAGCAAACCTTGTTCGCAGGTTTTAACATTGCGATTCTGATTGGCTTATTTATTATTATGCCGCTGGTTAACCGCTATATGCTACCAAATGAAAAAGACAGTGTTTATATTGACCCATTACTGCTTAAGAACACTTTAGCCGATAAAGTAACAATAACACGCCCAGCTCAGCATTTAGAGCAAAGTAAGCTGTTAGGTATGGGTATTGGTTTACTCGGACTTGCCTACTTAGGCTATTACTTTTTTATCGCAGGTGGCGGCTTAAACCTAAACAGTGTGATAGGGCTTTTCTTATTTTTAGCTATCACACTACATCAAACACCCCATAACCTACTAAATAGCCTACAACAAGCGATTCCGAGTGGCGCGGGAATTGTCATTCAGTTCCCTTTTTATGCCGGTATTATGGCGGTAATGGTCGATACAGGATTAGCACAGCAGATATCACAAGGCTTTATTGCAATCGCTGATGCCGATAGCTTGCCATTTTACAGTTTTATAAGTGCAGGACTCGTTAATATGTTTGTGCCCTCAGGTGGCGGCCAATGGGCGGTACAAGCACCTATTGTTATACCAGCAGCGCAAGAGCTTGGTGCAGATATGGCGCGGGTTGCTATGGCTGTGGCGTGGGGAGACGCATGGACCAATTTAATTCAACCCTTTTGGGCATTACCGGTATTAGCCATTGCAGGGTTAAAAGCTAAAGATATTATGGGGTTTTGCGTGGTACAGCTTATTATTACTGGAGTATTTATTTCACTCATATTGAGCTTTTATTAATCTAACTGGGCTGTAAATTATATTACAGCCCGCGCTTACTTAGCTTGATAAAATCTTCATCGGTAAGCTTAATATCGCGTTTTCTGAATCTGCAAAATGCATCATCACTGCTACGTGGCCTACAACTACCAGCGCATACATTACTGCCGAGAAGCCTTGGCCGTATTTATCTAATGGTAGTAAATGTGAGTAATGGCGACCGCGCCATTCAAACACAATTTCCAGCGCCCCAACAAACAAAAAGAACACTAATAACATTAAACCAAAGGTGTAACTTAGCCATAAACCAAATAACACGCCAAGTAAGCACACACTTAAACCAACCCATGAGCGCATTGAAAAGCTAATGCTTTTTAATACATGCCCGCCATCAAGCGGTAAAATAGGCAGTAAATTGAATAAATTAAGTAGTGCACTAAGCACTGCAACACCTGCAAATATTTCCATTTCCGTAGCGTAATAAAGCACCACGCCTAACACTGAAGTAAACAAACCAAAGGCAGGGCCCATAAGTGATATAACCACATCTTGCCAGCGCGTGGTAATTTTGTCGTCGCTCACCGCTAAACCGCCAACAAAAGGAATTAAATAAATACCTTTAGTTTTAATACCAAAATACTTCATCGCACGTACATGGCCATACTCGTGCACCACCAAGCAGGCAATCAGCATTAACGCAAACTCAATGGTAAACAGCCACGCATAACCCGCTACCGATGCACTGGCAAGCGCCACTTTAACAACTTTAGCACTTTTAAATAATTTAAAGCCAAGCGCCGCGAGCCCTAAAAACCCTTTTTTAGGTTCGCCTTGTGCTGCTGCAGGTAAAGCTAACTGAGTTGCAAACTGATTATTTACATATAGCGCCAAGCTTTGCTGGCTTACTTCGCTGCTATCAATACCAATTAACTGCTCATCAAGCATAAACTCGACATAATTTTCACGTGGGTTTTCAAATGCTATCACTTGCTGATCATGAAATATTTTTACAACTTGCTGATCTGCTATCATCAGCGTAAACGGTTGCTCTGCCAGAGAAAGATCGACTTTTATCATTATTCTAACCATTATAAATTATGCCGCTAGTATACCTTTCCACCAAAAAAACACGAGTGAGCTAGCATCATTTTATTAGCGATAATTTAAGGTAAAAATGCCTGAAATACTGACAAAAACTATTCAAGCGACTATTTTTAGTATTACAGGAAGTAAGCTACAACTACCAAGGACACCAATGCGAACTAAATTACCAAACATACTTGTTGTTGATGACTCACAAGCCATTTTGATTGTTATGAAAGCGATTTTTAATGAGCTCGAAATGCCAGAAGTCACTACTTGCTTAAGCGCAGTTACAGCATTAGAGAAAGTAAAGCCTGATATAAACTTTTATGACGCCATATTTACTGATCTGAATATGCCAGAAATGGATGGTATGGAGTTAATTCGTAATTTAGGTGAAATAGGCTATTGCGGTGCGATTGTTATTATTTCTGAAATGGACCCTAAAATAATCAGCCTAGCAGCTGACTTAGCCAAGCAGCACAATGTGCATTTAGTTGGTAACCTTACCAAGCCTGTGCAATTAAATCAGGTAAATACGTTACTTGCCAAAATAGCGCAGTTAAACAGCCATACGCTTGTAAAAGAGCGCCCAATTACTAAAGCTAAGCTTATTAGCGCATTAAAAAATAATGAAATAACACCGTATTACCAACCTAAAATAAATATAAACAATAACCAAATACAAAGTGTTGAAGTATTGGCTCGCATTGTTTCAAATAAAAACGAACGCGTTATTTTACCAAGCCGCTTTATAAGCCTTGCAGAGCAATGTGATTTAATCAATGACATTACTTTTACGCTGTTTGAAAAAGCCTGCAGTGACTTAAAACAGCTGAAAGAGCAATTGGGAGAAAGCTTAAAGTTGTCATTTAATATGTCGCCATGCCAGTTAAATGATTTGAACTGTCCTAATAAGTTATTACTGCTATTACAAAAGCACGACGTGCTTCCCAGTGATGTGGTTGTTGAAATAACCGAACAACATGCCCTTTCAAGCTATACTCAGTTAGAAACCTTAAATAGATTCAGAATATTTGGTTTTGGTATTTCGCTGGATGACTTTGGTACTGGCTTTACTAATATTAATCAACTAAAACAACTTCCTTTCACTGAAGTTAAAATAGACCGCTCTTTTATAAGCCATATTGAAACCGATAAGTTTTCGCAAGTGGTGGTCAGCTCATTAATTAATATGACTAGCCAAGAGCAGCTACAACTTGTTGCTGAGGGTGTTGAGCGCCCAGAAGAACTTGCCTACCTAAAGCACTATCAAACAGACTTAACTATACAAGGATTTTTGTTTAGCTGCCCAAAAGCAAAAGCTGAATTTATCTCATGGGCACAGCACTGGATAAAAACAGCCACTAAAACAAATAATAACTAGGGCCTGCTGACCTTTGTCTGTTGATATTTACAGACCTCCTAACGAGGTTCGTTATCATCGGCGCTGACGATATGTTCACTATCAGCTAAACGTTGATGCCAACGTTGCTTAGCCACGGCCCGCATATTGGTAGATTGATCTCGCTCATCAACAATTTCTAAACCCATTAACGCTTCTATCATATCTTCTAGGGTTACAATTCCTTGTACATCACCGTATTCATCGATCACTAAACAAATATGGGTACGCTTGGTGAGTAATGTTTGTAATAACGACGACACGTTTTGCGTACTCGGTACCGTATAAATAGGCTTAACCAGCTTACTAATTTTGTAGTCTGTACCTAAGCGGTGGTATGCCAACATGATATCGTTTTTATGAACAAACCCTATGATATCGTCAGCATCTTTGTCGTAAATTAGCACTCGAGAGAATGACGAAGAGCCATGTTCACTTAAGTACTGATTAACAGTAAGGTCTTTATGAATTTTAAAAATAACCGTACGCGGAGTCATTAAATCGGTTAGTTTTGCATGTCTAAAGTGCAGTAAGTTGCGAATGATCTCTGATTCATCTGCATGAAGCGCCCCTGACTCACTGCCAATATCGGCCATCGCTTCTATTTCTTGGCGAATATAATAGGCCTCATTATGCTTTTGCCCCATCAAATTGGTTAGCTTTTGTGCAGCCCATACAAACGGCTTAAGTACTAACACCAAAATACGTAAACCATAAGTCACACTCGGTGTTAAAGCACGCCAATAGTTGGCACCCAAGGTTTTTGGAATAATCTCAGATAACACCAACACCAATAAAGTCATAATCGCAGATGCAATCCCCACTGCAGCATCTGAAAACACCACGGCAGCTTGTGCGCCTACCCCTGCCGCACCAGCAGTATGGGCAACAGTATTGAGCGTTAAAATAGCTGCTAATGGCTGATCAATATTACTTTTTAGCTTTTCAAGCTGCTTCGCCAGCACTGGGCGCTCTTTGCGCAGCAATGCAACATAACTAGGCGAAATGCTTAATAGCACCGCCTCCATTATTGAACACAAAAACGAAATCACAATCGCTGTAACCATGTAAATGATTAATAGTGTCACTTTTTTTCCTCTATATTGGATATATGAGCATCATAACAATACATGCTATATTTGGCCAAATACCCAATAATAATAGGCATAACAATGAATTTAAGCGCATCTTGGTATCGTTACGCAAAACGTTTTACTTACTTGGCAACCCTACTTACATTAAGTAGCTTGAGTTTAACGACATTAGCCGCACCACTCGATCAATCAAAAATCCAATTTATTGGTCCGCTTGCAGAAGGCATGCAAGCCAAGCCATTTCAGACACCCCATGGTGACGTGGTTATTAGCAATTTATTGACACAACTTGAATCTAATACTGAAAGTTTTGTTGTATTTGGAAAAAAACACAAGTGGCAGCCACTTGATAAAATTAACGCGCTTACCTTAGGCGGTTTACAGGCACTTAAATTTCATATTGAAACGAACCGATTTACACAAGGCTCCTTAAACATTACAGGAATAGAGCAAGGCCAGGTTTTTATTAACGGTGAAAAGCAAACTGGTGAAAGCCAAAGCTACCCGCTTGCTTTAAATAACGGCTCACATACTGTTATTCTCATCGCCCAACAGGTTGCTAATTGGAATGATGTTAGCTTAGAGTTTGTGCCAAAAGCAGACACTGATGTTGTCACCCTAACCACCAATAAAACCAAACGTTTATCAGCAAAGCAGTTATTCGATGCACCTACTATTAGTGCCCTCTCATTGTCTCCAGATGCTAAGCATTACTTAAGCACAACTAAGCGCTATAGTGATAAAACTGGCAATGATGCACATACCATTACTGAGCTAAAAGATACTAAAAACCAGACGCTATACCGATTTGAAGCAGCCCAGCCAAGTCAGTTCATTTGGAGCCCTGATAACCAATTTTTAGTTTATTTACTCAACAATGAATTAAAGCAACTAAACCGTAAAAACTTAACAATTAAAACCTTAGCCTCTGGCCTTGAAGGCGCAAGTAACTTCAGCTTTTATAACGACAGCAGTATTTTATTTAGTTGGTCAAAATCGCCTGAAGAAAATAACAGCCTAACCAAACACCATAAAGGCCTTCAAGATCGTTGGTCATATGCTCGTACCGTTAGCCAATTATACTTACTCGATACCAAAAGTGGTTTAACCAAAGCCCTAACTGAAGGTGTATTAAGCCATCGCCTTGAAGATGCAAACAGTAACCGTGGAAAACTATTAATTAGTCGCCCTGTTATGGCAATGCAAGCTTCAACACATCCAGAAACTGAGCTAGTTGAACTTACATTAAAATCTAATAGCCTAAAATCACTAGGTAAGTTTAAAACCTTTAATCAAGCAAAATATGCCGTAAGCGACATTTACGTAGTTGCAGGCCCAGATTTTAAAAATGGTGCAGGCAGAACATTACCAAAGAATATGCTGGCTAATAATTACGATGGGCAGCTGTACTTACTAACTGATAACGCAAAAAAAGTAACGGCGTTAAGTAAACAGTTTAACCCTGCGATTGGCACATTAGAAGTACTAAGCAATGGTGATGCGCTAATCAAAGTGACAGAAAAAGACACCCAACCACTGTATTTATTTGATCTAAGTAAGCAGCGCTTTAAAAAGCTAAATACGGGCTTTGATATTGTGCAACAATTTAGTTTTTCAAATACACGTAATGCCCAGTTATTAATTAGTGGCAGTAATGCGTCGAGCGCTCAACAACTCAAGCGCTTCGACGTAAGTAAAAACAAGGTAGAGCTCATTTGGGATTCAAACCCGATTGCGTATGCCAATACGGCTATTCCTGCGCTTGAAGAATTTAACTTTACCAATAAGCGTGGCGTAGAAATCTCTGGCCGTGTTTATCTGCCAAGCAATCTTGATAAAGCCAAGAAGTACCCTGCTCTTGTGTATTATTATGGTGGCACCTCACCAGTAACACGTGGGTTTACTGGGCGTTACCCTTTTAACTTATGGGCAGCAAACGGATATGTGGTTTATGTTTTACAACCGACCGGTGCAACGGGCTTTGGGCAAACTTTTTCAGCACAACATGTGAATGCATGGGGCGACTATACCGCCGATGACATTATCCAAGGCACAGAGGCATTTTTAGCTAAATACAGTTTTGTAGACAGTAGCAAAGTAGGTAATCTTGGGGCGTCTTATGGTGGCTTTATGACTATGCTGCTTGCCACCAAAACCGATATGTTTAGCGCATCTATTGCGCATGCCGGTATTTCAAACTTAACGTCATACTGGGGTGAAGGATGGTGGGGTTATTTATACTCAGGCGAAGCCTCAAAAAATAGCTTCCCGTGGAATAATCCTCAACTTTACAGCCAGCATAGCCCTGTATTTCATGCCGATAAAGTAAATACACCATTACTGCTTATTCATGGTGACAGTGATACCAATGTGCCTGTGGGCGAAAGCTTAACTATGTACACAGCCCTAAAACTGCTTAATAAAGACGTTGAAATGATAGAGTACAAGGGGGCTGATCACCAAATATTTGCGCGCGATAAACGGTTTAATTGGTGGAGCACTATGCTGGCTTACTTTGACAAAAAGCTAAAAAATGAACCACAATGGTGGGACTCAATGTACGGCCAGTAGTCCTTTGAATGCGCACTTTGTCAATGAAATAAAAAGTGCGTATTACAAAAGTAATGCTATTAGACCAATTAGTAATATAATGTTACCGAAAAACAATAATCTCTGTGTTATGCAGACCATTAATAATGCTAATATGCAAAGCTGCAACTAAAAAAATAACAGACTATGGCAATTAATGTTTTACTGGTTGAGGATGACGAATTACTCGTAAAACGCATCCAAAACCATTTTATAAATACCGAGTTTTCTATTGACGTTGACCCCACAGGGGCCGATGCATTAAGTATTGTTAAAAGCCGTGTAAATCAGCGCAATACGATTTCCTTGGCAATAATTGATATTGTGCTGCCAAAGCGCAATGGTTTACAACTTGCCAAAGAGTTAAATACGCTCACCGATATTGGCGTTATTTTATTATCGAGTCGTGACTCACAAGCCGATCGTATTGCAGGCCTTGCTCAAGGTGCCGATGACTATATTTGCAAGCCGGTAGATTTACTTGAGCTCGAGCTAAGAATGCGCGCACTATACAAACGTGTTGCCAATAATCAAAGCGACGATGACAGTGAAGAATTTATTGAATACGCCGATTTTAAGCTTCATCCAGATAATCGCACCCTTATTACAGCCAGTGGAATTGAATCACGACTCACTGAAGCTGAACATAAAGTGCTTATTTGTTTAATCGGCAATGCAGGTAAAGCGACTTCCCGTGAAAAAATATCAGAAGATATTGGCCAGCCTGATTGGAGCCCCAACGATCGCACAGTAGATGTGTTAGTGGGTCGTTTACGTAAAAAGCTGAACGATGAAAAAGATCAAAAACGTATCGTCACCGTTCGCGGCAAAGGCTATATGCTGTCAATTTAAAGCCCTAGTATTGGGTTAACTGCGATAATAAACGCTCAAATGCCCGATAATTAAGTGCTTCTTTAAGCTCATTTAAACTAATTTGTGGTGCTCCTTTTAAATCACTTATCGTCCGCGCCACTTTAATTACTCTATGATAAGAGCGCGGCGATAACGCCAGCTTTTCACTGGCTCTAGCTAAAAACTGCAGCTCTGCTGGTGGTAACTCACAGTGTAAGCTCATTTCTTTGTTATTCAGCCGAGCATTTACTTTACCTTGGCGTTTTAGCTGAAGGGCATAAGCGGCTTCTACTCGTGCCCTCACCTCAGCACTGGTTTCTTCTGTAGTTGTACTTTGTAACTCCACGCTGCTCAACCTTGGTAGTTCAATTTGCAAATCAATTCTGTCAATAAACGGCCCCGATACTCGCGATAAATAGCGCATTACCTGATCGGGTGTCGCCCGCTTATCATGATGACACCCAGTTGGGCTAGGATTAAGTGCAGCAATTAGCTGAAACTGCGCCGGAAACTCCATTTGCCTTGCCGCGCGCGAAATAGTCACAGTTCCGGTTTCCATAGGCTCTCGTAATGAATCCAGCACTTTACGCTCGAATTCAGGCAGCTCATCTAAAAACAACACACCATTATGCGCTAACGATATTTCACCGGGCTTAGGGTTAGACGAACTGTCATTTTCATTAATTAATGCGACAATCAGTACAGGAACACCGCTTTAATATGGATTAATTGCCTTTTAATGCGACGATAATTTTTCTTTTTAGTACGAAATTCACTCAAAAATGCATTTATAGGTGCGACAAAATGACTATGACTCAAGTTAGAAAAATAGGCCCAACGAGAAGAAGTGTTTCAGGCTCATACATTTTTCAAGGGCACTCTCAAATAGATTTTGAATCTACCCTAGAAAGAGACTTTTTAATTCGTCATGAATACGCCCCTAACATCCTAGATATTATTGCTCAACCATGTGAAATACCTTTTAGAATAAATAATAAGCGTATTTACAAATACACTCCTGACTATTTGGTTTATTCTAAACTAGGTGAAAACAGCTATCACAAGTATCCAAAGCCATTACTAGTGGAGGTGAAGCCAATGACTCAACTACTGACTAACTGGAGAGACTGGAGCTCAAAATACAAAGCTGCTATTAGCTTTGCTAAAGAGCAAGGGTGGTCGTTTAGAATATTTAATGAAGCAAGAATTCACGATCAGCTATATAAAAACGCTCGCTTCTTAGAACCTTTTTCAAGAATGCACTTTTGTGAACAAGAAAATGCTGAATTATTAAAAACTATTAGAGAAATGGGCTGTGTTAAACTGAATTACGTTCTTAATAGGCATTATTGCGGTATCTATAAAGCCCAAGGTATTGCACAGCTCTGGCAACTAATTGCAAAAAGATTTGTATCCTGCAACATGCAAGAACCATTAAATGAAAATACCATCATATGGATGGAAGACCTATGAGCGATGAACTTTCCTATAAAATTGAAAGAACTCCTATAAACCTTACTGTAGGTAACTATGTAAAGTTTGAGAGTGAACACTTTAAAATATCAGAATTAATAGATTTCGATCAAATAATTGGCATTAGTACTTCTGATGGTCGAGCAAAATTATTAAGAATTAAAGAGCTATCTCCCATTGAAGAAAATTCTTCGCCCTCAGACACCGTTGACCTACAACACATATCAGATCCAGATTGGCAAGTTGCACAAAAGCGATATTCAATAATAAAAACTTTATTAGAATTTCCTCAATATGGTCGTCATGAAGTCACTAAGGTTGCAGAGCAACACGATATAAATACAGCAACACTATATCGCTGGATAAAGCGATTTAATACAAGTGGAAATATTATTTCATTAGTCCCCAAAAAAAGAGGAGTTCAATCAGGAGATTGGCGTATAGAACATGAGAAGGAGTCACTTATACAAGAAGTGATACAAGATTATTATTTAACAAAGCAAAAAGTTACAGTACAGGCGACAGTCGATGAAGTGAAACGAATATGTCATCTGAGAAATATTGAGCCTCCTAGCCCATCAACAGTAAGAAAAAGAATTTTAGCAATTCCAGAGAAAGAATCATTGTGGCGTAGAGGGCAAAAAGAAAAAGCGAAAAATAAATTCACCCCAACAGCTGGCCAATTTCCTAATGCTGATTACCCTCTAGCAGTTGTTCAAATTGACCATACCCCTGCTGATATAATTCTAGTAGATGATGAGCATAGACTTCCGCTAGGACGTCCTTGGATCACATTGGCTATGGACATAAATACCCGCATGGTTGTTGGGTATTTTTTATCATTCGACCCGCCTTCTGAAACATCATTAAGTATGTGCGTTTCCCATATGGTTATTCCGAAAGAAGACTGGCTAATTCTTCACAATGTAAATGCAGATTGGCCTGTTTGGGGGTTTCCAAGAACCATTCATGTAGACAATGGTGCCGATTTTCGTTCAAATAACTTTAAAAAATCATGTGCAACTTATGGTATAAACCTTGAATTCCGCCCTGTAAAAACACCGAGATATGGGGGGCATGTAGAGCGTTTACTCGGAACTTTGTTAAAGGAAATTCATAAATTACCTGGTACAACTTTCTCTTCAATCAAAGATCGCGATGAATATGACTCAGACAAAAATGCAGCGCTAACAAAGAGTGAATTTGAAGAGTGGTTGGTGAATTTAATTTGCCGTGTTTACCATCAAAAAGAGCATACATCATTAGGTATGTCGCCTATTAAAAAGTGGGAAATCGGTATTTTTGGGAGTAACAACGAGCCTGGAATTGGTATGCCTCCTAGGCATAATGACAAACAAAAACTTATGCTTGATTTCCTTCCTGTCATTTATAGAACAGTTCAATCCTCAGGAATACAGATTGATAAAATTTTTTATTATTCAGAAGCATTAAGGCCTTGGATAAATGCAGAAGACCCTGAGACAAATAAAAAAAGAAAATTTATTTTCCGTCGTGACCCCCGTGATATCAGTGTATTATGGTTTTTTGATCCTGAGTTAAAACAATACTTTAGAATTCCTTACGCGGATCAATCTCTACCAAGTATGAGCTTGTGGGAGCTTGAAATAGCAAAGAAGAAACTAAAAGAGCAAGGTAATACATCAGCTAATGAAGCTCAGATTTTGAATGCGCTCACTTACATGCGTGAAATAATAAATGAAGCAAGTCAAAAAACTAAGAAAGCGCGTCGTCAACGACAAAAACAAACCGAGTATGCAAAAAAACTGGAGCCAACCAACCCTCTAAAGAGCAAAATCCCAATAAAAACTTCTGATAGTGCGGCTCTAGTTTTGCTAGATAACATTGATAGCTTTACGGATATATCATAATGAACTTAGATCACATTCACCCTGATTTTAGGCATATTATTAACCTTTCCGATAAAGAAAGAATTAACTTTATGGATATGCCTCGTTGGATAGGTTATAGCAAGGCTAAAGAAACGTTAGATACCTTACAGGGGTTAATGCTCAAACCTAACAAGCCAAGAATGCGTAACTTACTTTTAGTTGGTGACTCCAATAATGGTAAAACAACCATAATTAGGCGTTTTTTTGATTTATGCGGCGAAGCATATGTTAACGAAAATCAAGATCCTGTTAAACCAATTATCTTAGCAGAATCACCTCCTAGTGCTGATGAAAAAAGCCTATATATTTCTCTCTTAGAAGAGTTTTTCACGCCATACAGGGCAACTGATGCTAAAGCGAAGCTAAGATACCAAGTCATACACTTATTTCGAAGCTGTAAAGTAAATATGCTCATAATTGATGAATTTCACTCATTACTTACAGGCTCGCCAATTAAACAACGTGAAGTAATGAACGCTATAAAATTATTATGTAATGAACTAGCGATACCTGTAGTTGGTGTTGGTACAAAAGAATCTGTAAGAGTTTTACATACGGATCCTCAGCATGCCAGTCGGTTTGACGTATTATCCCTGCCCTTGTGGGAGCTAGATGTTGAATTTCAAAAAGTCCTCGGAAGTTTTGAAAAGGTTTTGCCACTGAAACAGCCATCAAAACTACACACACCCGAGCTAGCCAAACTACTTCATGCTTACTCTGGAGGTAATTTAGGTGATTTACATCGTCTTATCATTGAATGTGCGACTGAAGCAATTGTCTCTGGTAAGGAATTTATTGACATCGATATAATAAAGTCAAAATCATGGGTCAGACCTACACGTGGCATCAGGGAAATATCCCTGTAAATCCAAAGTGGCTACTAACTACGCCACTGCAACAAAATGAAATATTTTCATCTTGGATTATTAGACTCGCATTAAAGAATGGTATTTCACCTCTTGCGATCGCTGCCTATTTTTGGCCTGAAAAAAGAATTTGGACGTCAGATATTGATAGAGGTATCTCCGTTGAACAACTAAAAGAATTAGCAGTTCAAACAGGACTTGTGTCGCAAAAAATAAGGCTTAGTTTCCTAGATAATATTTTTATTGATAAAATTACCAACGAATTACCTGTTCATGGAAGCTGGCCATGGTTGTTACCATTAGGGTGTAGAAACTTACGTCGTTCCATTGCCACACAGTACTGTCCTATTTGCTTCTCAACAGATAGAGCGCCTTATATAAGACTCTCTTGGCGCTTTGCTTGGCATACCTGTTGTGAGCATCATCATGTGAAACTACAGCAAACCTGCCAACAGTGCGGAGCCTATTTTCTTCCACATAAATTAACTCCTGATGCTACCTCTCTTGCTTGTTGTTATCAGTGCAAAACAAATTTAACCACCCATAACCTATCGACGAGCTGTAATCCTTCAGCATTAAAAATGCAGAATACACTTGATGAAACCCTACATAATGGCATTGGTATGTTAGGAAAAAGAATCACTTGTACTAGCTTAGACTACTTCACAGTAACTCATTTACTTTTACAGGTTATTAGAAAAGCAAACAACTCCCCAGAATCTTCTCTTAGCCAAATAGTTTTTAAAGAACTAGGCAGCACACCAAAAGTTTCAGACTTGAATGAAGGAATTGCTTATGAAGCGTCCAACTTTACACTCAGGGAACAATTAATGGCCCAATGCTACCATGTGTTTGTTCTTCGCTTTGATGAGTTTTTCGTAGAGTGCTCCAAAGCCAAGCTAAATCTGACATCTCTATTCGATTCAAGACAAGTGATACCGAGCTTGTTAGAGCAATTATTATTTGACCTTCCCCCATCGAAAAAGAAATACAAGACAAACCGACTGAACAAAAATTTAAGACCTAAATCAAAAATTGCAGTCCAAAGAAAATGGATGCGTCTCCTCCGAAAATACCACATGAAGAAACAATAACATGGCTCAACATTGTGACGAATGCGGAAAATCTGTAAATCATATTCATCGTAATTTTTTTGGGATAAAGTACTGCGCTACATGCTATGCGAGGGAGTTTATAAGCAAGCCTTGTACACAATGTGGGAAATCAAAGCGTCTACTGCGTTCAATCCCTAACAGTATTTGTAACGAATGTTTAAAACGTCGCCCGTGCTTAAGGTGTGGGCGCATAAATAGACCTATAGGAAAACTAACTAAAGGTGGTCCCGTTTGCAATAGCTGCTCCTTATACTACCGCCCTGAACAGCATTGTGAAAAGTGCGGTAAATCTAGCAAAGCCCTAAGTCGAAATTTGAAATCTAGCGATAAAATAAGGATATGTAATAGCTGTCGCAACAGTGAGCATAAAACATGTCAAAGATGTAGACGCTATAGACCCATTTTTGCATACGATATCAATGGCTCTATATGTCGTAAATGCAAGGAAATAGGGTATATAAAATGTCCTGAGTGTAATGATGAAATGCCTGCTGGAAGAGGCAAGCAATGCGAACTCTGTTATAAAAAAGCACTTTTCAAAAAACGGGTTCTGATATGCCTTAAGTGCTTAGAGACTCCGGAAATAAAAAATGAGTGGGTTACATTTTCAGAGTGGCTTTTGACATATAAGCCAATAAATCAAATCGTTAGTAAAATAAATAGGTATATAAAGCTTTTTCAGTACCTTGACTCTAAGCATCAAAAAATACCAAGCCAACAAATTTTAGCCAGTGAGTTAAGCATTGCTACTTTAAGGCGCTACCTGTACTTTAAGCAGTGGCTAACATACCTTGGTCGATATAATTTATCAGAGCTTGATCAATCATTGATATCTGACACACTTCATATACAAAATACTCTCAATTTCTTCCCTATTGGAACTCAACCTCACAGACTAATAAATACGTATTACACTGAGTTGAAGTTGAAAAAAGATGCAAAAAAGTTAAAAACGAGGACTATTAGACAAAATCTATCAACAGCTCTCAAATTATTAAAAATAGCTGTAAGTTTAAATTTAAAACAGCCTAATATTCAATGCTTCAAGCTAGCACTAAAAGATTCACCAGGGATCATAAATACTTTAAAAAGCTTCGCACAATTTTTGGAAACTGCGCACTCTATAGTCATAGGTGACTTTAAGGCAAGTAGTAAAAATAAACGGGTAGAGAAACTAGAAGCAACTTTAATTGCCCAATTAGAACAGCGGAACAAACCTTTAGACATAACTATATGGGTGCAATATGGTTTAGAGTATTTCCATGGAGTAAGTCCACAATCATTTACTAAGGCACAGGACAAATTATCTGTTGTAAAACAAGATGAAAGTGGAATATTAGTTAAATTGGGCACCTTAATTTATTGGCTTCCATATCCAAATAGTGCGGTTAAAAAAGAAGAGTAGTAATATCCATATGTAGCTAATTATTGATAATTACGTTGAATAATCTTTACTCTATTTTTTATACACGTATTTACTACGTTACTTAGTCATGTAGCAATATACTATTTATTCCAAATATAAACGTACTAATTACTAATATGAACCATTCGAGTGCATGCAGTGCACTCTATTTTTTCAACCGAGTATGAGACATGCTCCGTAGAGTGAGCCCATACATTTTGGCAGAATGGGCATCTAAACCACCGTGTTTCATATCGCTTAGGAGAAGCATTTAAGTCCGTGATATATGCATTAGATTTTTTTGCATCATGTCTATAATTAGAGAAATTCATCCCTGATATAGGGTTGTATTCCGTAGTATATTCTTGCTCATTCAGTGTTTTGAGGTATTCAGCTTTCTCTGCTAGTTTCTTTTTTTGGTTTTTGGATCTGTAATAATGAGTAATTCGCTCGATTTTAGCTGGGTGGTAAAGCCACTTTTTTATACTTAGGTCATTTAGAAGCCTTTGCTCAACATTAAGCCTATAACTATTTTTTAACCCTTCTATATACTCTTTGAAATCTGATATATCTATTTCAATTACAGCACTCTTTTTGCCCGTGTTAACTCTGTACTGAGAAATTTCATCATGAAAGGTTACGACTAAAGTTATATCGCATTCATTGGTATGGAGTATTGCTAATTCACTTAGTTCACTTTCATTAGATGGGTTAAGTGTAATATTAGACTGATAATGATGAGTCTTAGCCTCGACTATTGGAATAGCTTCTAACGCCCCTTCGAGAGATTGATTTACAACATAATTTGGAATTTTAATTTCGGTATTATCTAATATGATTTCTCGGCATAGCCAAAATATAGCTCTTTTAGGGCTAATATCGCATGGCTTATCTTTTGAGTTTACCTTAGGGGCATGTTTAAAGTGATCTCTGCGTATACCGTTTTGAAAAAAGAAAGCGGAAAGAGCCATTCCACAACTAATACAAACACAATCACATGCCAACCCACTGGTAACTTCATCTATAAAAACTAGTGACCCATTTTTACTTTTACCAAACGGTATTAATACCTCCATGACACCTCCAATGCTTAAATGACATTACCAACTCTTTATGCAGTAAAGCCCTGTTCAAGCCCACTAATAATCCGTTTAATTAGCTCACGTCCGCGTATAGTGTCAATAACAGATGTGGGCTTGTTATTATGGAACTGAATATGTGGGGTCGTTAACCAATGGTTCCATCTATTAACATCACCAAAGTAGGCAACACCAACCAATGATAGCTTTGCTAGCTCCAACATATTCTGACTTGCCGATAGATTAAAAGGCTTATTGTTCTTTTTATGGCGTTCAATTGTCTTAACGCTAACCCCAGTTACTTTTGCAAGAAAAGTTAAATTCCAATACAAGCTTTTCCTAAATAGATTTACATCACGAAATATTATGCCTGCACTAACAACCTTAATTTCACATAGTGGGTTTGAGCTATAGGTCATTTTTCCACCAGTGACTATCTTTATAAAATCGATATCAGTATCGGCTGTATTCATGTTGGGCTTATTCATAAAAAACACCATCAATAGTTAAATACCACATAGATTTTAGCACCGATGTCGCTCTACCTTAGAAATGTATCAAACGATGATTTATGCGCCTATATAAACGTTTATCTAAGATTTTTAGTACTTTAGATAATTGCGGTAAGTGCCGGTAAAAACGGCGCTACAACAGGACCATAAACTTGCATATGGTCGGATAAAACAGACATGAACTTATTATAGTTAACTTTAAAAGCGTCAGTTCCTTGGCTGTCACGCATTTCTTCTACCGTACCTATTATTTGCTCTTTAGACTTTTCAGTCCCATTTGTTTCAAGTAAGGTTTGCAACAACTTATTGAATATTTCATTTTGTTCATTATTAATAGCATGCTGCCTTACATGATTACTACCTGTAGCAAGATTTTGCACATTACCAGCGATGTGTGTATGAAAGATTTGCTGGACCTTTTCTTCTGCCACAGGCTGTGAATTCAGTGGTGCATCTCCAGCCTCAGGGGCTTCAGACTCTATTTCTAGTACAAAATTTAATACTCGATTCCGGATCATGTCTAATATGCCAACAAGTGCATTAACTGGAATAACCTTCCATGCTTGAAGACAGTTCATTGCTTGATATATGTTTTGCCCAACATGAGCGGTAAAATCAGCAGGCCAAAACTCTTGAACTGAGCCTCCGTCAGAGCTTTGAATAAGCGACTCGAGAGAAGATACTGGCTGAGCAAGATAAACCGTGTACAGACCCTCTCGGAAGTCTTTAGGGATACAACGACTAGGTATTTCAGCATTATTCATAGCTGAACCAAAGCCACCAGAAAAATGGCCTCGGCACGCTACAGCCATGATTCGGTATTCCGGTAATAAACCCCTATCGGTAAAGCCATTAAGCTCAGACTCTATCCAAGCACTAAACTCTGAGCTTCCGAGCCTTGCTGCTAATATTTTGCACTTTCTAAGTAGTGTCGAAATTGGCTCATTTGCATCTACAGCTGAGTTTTGTATATCCCTTAATAATGACACATTGGCTCCATTAGGCTTATCCTTGTATTTTTATATAGCTTGAGCTTATTGTATAAGCAACGTGACTTCAAGAAAGATTAGACGCTACAATTAAAGAGTTTTTTCTTAAAAGTAGTCAATCAATTTTTGAAAAACTGAACGTATTAAATCATTCTCTAAAATCGTAAAATTTAATCAACTAGGTAATGTTATTTTGTAAAGTTCATTTAGTTTTGTATAACTTCTTCATGCAATATCAATGGAAATAAAAGAAAAGTGTGTACAAAATACAAGCAAAAAATGTAATCCTCGCTAAAGTCAATAAATCTGGCTAATATACAACCGAATAGTGGTTCAATAATACACAGTGAACAAGCTAACTATAATAAAAAATATCTACCATTAAAGTTACAAGGAATTAGTTATATATGCCCAATAAATATTTTATATGTAAAGACGATGCTACAAAAGCAGAGCAATTACTAGCAAAAAAACTACCTACGTATCGACAAGCTTATAGTGACAGAACTGCATGGATAATGTCAGTGATGGCTGAGTTAGCATATATAAGATTTAACCCGTTATTTCCTGAAAACGGAACTACTGAGTTCATAAGAGATCATTTTATTAAAAATGTGGAGTCTCTTGTTGGGAATAAAAACTCTAAGATAGTTTCAGCACTAATAAATAAAATAAATTACGACCATACGATAGAGAAAGCTAAACTAGAAGGTAACCTTAACGAATTTAAATTTAAACTTTTAAAAACTTTTGATAACAATGACACACAAGCAATACTTGTAGATGCAGGAAGTTATATCATATTGAGTTTTAGAGGAACTGAAGCCGATAGCATACAAGATATAAGGTCTGACACTAAAGCTAATATAACAAAATGTGCAGTCTCAGAAGGTAATATTCATACTGGCTTCAGAGATGCGTTTGATTGTGTTCGTCGTGAAGTGGAAGATGAAATCAACAAAGCTCAATATTCAGAAAAACCATTATTTATTACTGGGCATAGCCTAGGTGGTGCTTTAGCTATAGTAGCTACAAAATACCTTACTCATAAAGGTGGTATTGCTGCATGCTATACCTTTGGCTCCCCTCGTGTAGGAAATGATGATTGGGTTAATAACATTAAGACACCTATTCACCGCTTAGTTAACGCTGCCGACTCTGTATCAATGCTACCTCCTGGGGATGTTGCTATTTCAACGGCAAGTTTTCTTTTGAGATTTATTCCTAGTGTTGGTGAGCCAATTTCAAAGTGGTTATCTGATAAGTTCGGTAGATATATGCATGCAGGAAATATGCGTTATCTAACTAACTGTAAACCAGGCGACTTTAGTGACGTGAGAGTACTTTACTCTGTTAGCTTTACTTATCGAATAAAGGCATTAATTGTTAAATCACTACCATTCGGAAAGTTACTTTCAGACCACTCAATAAGTACTTATAGTAAAAAGCTAATGATAATTGCTAATAAGCGAAATCAATAAAGTAAGGACGTGTTATGTTAAAAAAAGCAAGTTTATTTTTATCTGTATTTTATCTTAGCGCTTGTACTTCTATACCACCCGAAGCGCCAGAGTTATCAATTGAATTAGGTAAAAGAGTCACTTCTATAGAATCTGCAAACCTTACTTTATTACACCGTTTTTTTGATCAAAAACGTGTTGAAATTGATCGATTTATAGAGCAAGAATGGTTACCTGAATTCTCTGAGAATTTTTTCAATAAGGAAAAAACCAATAAAGTATGGAATGAAGTTGTTAAGTCACAGGACAAAAAAGATAGAATTAAATTTATTCTTATAGCTGGGCCTGCAATTCAAAATCAAATAAATAGTAAGCGTTCTGAACTAGTAGGTGAAATAGATGCTCTAGAGCGAGAAGTACAAAGAAAAATAGAGGCTGAATATAATCAAGTAAGGTCAATAAATAACGTATTAACTAGCTTTTTAACTAGCGCTGCTGAGGTAACAGAAAATAGAAGTAGATATATGAATATGATTGGCATCAATGAAATTAAAGTAGAAAAATTGATTAATGATACTGACCAAATAGTCAATAAACTATTGGACACCTCTACCGATACAGATGATAAAGTGATGAAAGCTAAGATCTTTAAAGATAAAATTCAAAAACTGAGAGCTGAAGTTATTAACTGGAATACAAAGGAGAAATAATATGGCAATTGATTGGGATGCATTTGAGAAAGATGTTAAAAGTGATGCAAAAGCAGCTGCAAATGAAACTAATAATAACCTATCTAGCCGAATATCATCTGTTTCAAAGTTGAATGATGAAGAAATCAAAGAGTTATTTCCAAATCCCGAAGATGCAGAAAAGTTAGCCATGTTAATTAAAGCGGTAAAGACTGCTGACGATAAAAATAAGAAACTAAATGAAATCATGTCAAATTCGGAAGAAGTGGCTGGGATTTTGGTTAGGTTAATAGATAAGCTGACCTAATTTTTTCACTCTTCACCCTTCAAAACCCAGATGTGGAAGAGCAGCTGATTGCTCCCCTAAAAGTTAATAGGAAGAATTAATTTGAACAAAATAATATCTATTCCACTAGTTGCTTTTTGTTTTTCATCTTCTGCAGAAATTAGAAGTGTTCATTGCCCTTTAGGTTGCCCAAGCTTGTATATAGAGAAAAATGATGTTGTGTTTAATCATACTTATGCCCTAAGTAATAACCCAACAACTAAATTTGCTGATTGGGTAGCCTATGAAGTAAACGTTCTCAATTTTGGTGTTAGCCCAGGGCGAGCATGGGGTAATGATTCATTGATTGATGATGATGAATCATTAGAAGAGCCTGATTATAAAAATGCATTTAAAGAGTTAAAAACAGATAGAGGTCATCTAGCTCCTCTAGCTAGTTTCGCTGGAAATAAGAACTGGAATGAACTTAATTACTTATCAAATATAACGCCTCAAAAATCAGCTTTGAATCAAGGTTCATGGGTTGAATTAGAAAGTGCTATTCGTGATGCCGTTAGTTTTCGAAATCCTCTATATGTCATTACAGGGACATTATATTTAGAAAATGAAAAACCATTACCGAAGGCTGATGAAAGTCATAAAGTCCCTTCCGCGTATTTTAAAGTTATCTATGACTTAAATGGACACTCTGCAAGCTTTATCTTTGATCAAGAGCTGCCCAGAAAAGCAAAATATTGTCAGCAACATATCAGTAATCAAAAAATGAATAATTCTATTCCATACTCAATGCCAAGCTTCACTGATTCTACTTTGATACTTAAACAATTAGGTTGTTAATAAAAAGAAATGGATGAGCTTTTTGATTTTTCCAGAAGATATTTACAATGATGTGATGGGTTATTTTGGTTACAGCTATACTCTTACAACCTCATTACACTATAGTGATGTAATTATAGAAAAGCTCTATGGATTACGCTTTAATGATGTAACTAACAATTATTTAAATCGCTAAGCACAGACAACCAATAATTTTTATTAGTTCAGACAAGTGAAGGCCAAGTATCTCTTTTTTACCGAGAATCGTTAACCTCATGCCCATGCTGAACATGGATAGGATTTTTGAGTGTATTTCATCACTGAACGTGGTTTAATTTTTTTGACGATTTGAGGCTCAAAGCTCCCACTGCAATCTCTTGGGGTATATAGCTCAAAATTGCCAACCGATGATTTAACAGCTTTAGTACTAGAGCCATTTCTAGGGTTAGGTTTCTGCTCATTATTCAGATGTTGCTCAAACTCAGCCAGAAGCGCTGACTCGGTTAATTGTTTGATAAGTGATGTTAGCACACCATCTTTACAATTAAATTTTTTACCTGCTTGAAGTGCCCTAACTTCACCTTCGAAGTTGATTTGTTATGTGTCATTCCTGCTTTTACCCGTTTACTGAAATGACACAGTTTTTTGAACACTACCTTGTTTTGCCACATTAACATATGCTTCAAAAAAGAGTATTCAGCTATCTAATTCAATCTTTTTTAAGCAAACCTGATATTTTATTCTCTAGCTCCTCAAAAAAGATCATTTCAATATTAAGATTACTAAATGAATTGTAATAATGAACAGGAACTACTTGTTTAAAAAGTAAAACTACATAGATTTTTTCTATTTTTTCGAGCTTCAAAAAACTTTCTACTTTTTCTATATTATTTTGAAGAATGTCACATCGCTCGAGATGTTTTTTTAATCTGTCAGAAGAACCATTTGTTCTTGATGTACCTCTAAACTCATGAACCTGCTTGGCAATTTCTCCTTGTGTTTTAGCAAACTCTAAGCTCTTACACTCGACAAAAAAAACAGTATTCAATTCAGGATTCCATGATAAAACATCAATATCCCCATAATTTCTCTCAGTTTTCTTTGTTAAAATTTGTGAGACATTGACATCTGATAAAGCTCGCATACCTAATTTCTCGAATTCATTTTTTGCCTGCTCATTAAAGGCGTGCCCTGACTTATTTCGAACTTCTCCAACCCAAGACTTCATTTGTTTAGATTTAAAAAAACTCCCATCATAAGTGCCATCAAATGAATTAGCGATGAGGGAAGCTAAACCTTTTCTTACTAAGCTTGGTGAAATAAGGTAATAGTCTTTTATTGAAATTATCGGCTTAGATACAACAGATAACCTACGCTTGTACTTCCAAGGGCTTATGTCAGCTACTTTATATCCCCTCGGGAGGTTCTCCCATTTCTCACGTTCAAATAAAGTAAATTGATTTATAAACTTTAAAAAAGTTTCTTTTTTAATTTCAGTATCAGAAATGGATTCGAGCAAGTGTTTGTATTCTATTTTATATACTGGCGTTTCATTTTTTAATCCAATGTCTTCGAAATGGTCAAGAATAGATAAGACATCATTTATAGTCATCCCATACTCAGCACACCAAGAAGCATCATATGTTTTATCTATTCTTGTATGTTTTTTTTCATGGCTTGGGTTAAATTGGTCACTGAGTTTTTTAGCTGATTGCTCTATTAATTTATTTTGAATTCTATCTCCGTAGGGCATTACTACCTTGTCATAGAAAGAATGATCATAATGAACATCACCTAGTCCTGTGATCTTAATTGTAGGATCGACCATCTCATAGTGGATAGCATCGGACAAGTTACCGAACTGAAACAAGGCTATTGCGTAGATAATTAAATTTTGAGTATCTATTTTGTTTGGCCTTAACTTTTGAGTAGATGAAGCCTCACAAAGTGCCATCTCTATCAGAATTCTAACACCAGATAATGTCGCGTTATTACTAGATACTCTATCTAAGGTTACGCTTTTTATCTCTTCAATATTTTCGTGCAGCCCAAGTATTGCAGGATATGTTCTTTGCCAATGAATGGTGTCACATTCAACAGCTTCATGTTGAAGTAATAAGTATTTGATGAGTTCTTCTTTATTGAACTTCGCCAAAGTTTCTTTTATTTTAAGCCACAGCGACCAATTCAGGCCTTTAAGATACTCTGTGCATTCAGTTTTTTTAGTAAGCTGAAGCGATTTTCCAGTATAAATGTCAAACCATCCCAACCCAATTTTCGATGTAGCATGATCAATTTCATTTTGTAGTATAGGTTCTGGTAAACTATTTTTGAAAAAATCAATAAATGAAGCTGCACTATATAGATGAACATGCTTAGCATAGTCATTTTTTATTATAAGTTTAAAAATATTTTCAAGTAAATTAACCTTTGAATCGGCAAATGCACTGCTGATAACAGCGTCAATAATTGATGAAACTATATTTGACTCAGCAAAGTTTTCAAGCCTATAGAAACCTGCAAGATACCCTTTTTTAAAAGATATATTTATAAACATAATATCAGACTCAATCTGAGTACTAAGAGATGTTAATTTTTTTAATTCATCAAGTGAGGGGATACTTTCAAACTCTGAGGGTACATCTATATCTGAAAGCTGATAATCAATATATATATAACGATACGGGAATATTAAGCCTTTGCTATTGAACGCCACATCAATTTTTAGAAGCCAATTACAAATAGCCAGCCAAATTCTATAGTACAAATCACGATTGCATTCACTAAATATAATAGGCTTACACCACCAAGAAGTAAATTCTCCGTCTATAAACGCCAGCAACTCTCCTTTATTGACATGATCAACTGAAGCAAAAATAGGTCTAAATCTATCTTCATTGAAATAGCTTCCTGCGTTTAACCTTCTCACTTCAACTTTATTACCTTGCGGATCAACTACTATCTGCTTAAATTTATCATATTTAGATTCCCAGCGAGCCTCTACTAACTCATTCTGGCCTATCATCATAAAGAAGTTATTTATTCCAGCTAATTCAGGAGGTAAATTATCATGGGGAACTATATCTCCACTATTGTTTTTTGCCCATGAATATAGGTTTAATAGGCCATTAATATTTTGCGTGATTACACCGGCTTCAGTTACTTTTGTTTTAGCTTCAATAAGACTCCAAAAGCCACTTACACACATACAAGAAAGCTCACTAAATGTGTCGAGGTCAGGGCCTGAAACTACTTCAACTCGCCAATTTGGGGCTTGTAAGCCTTTGTCTAAGTCAAAAGCCAATTGACGTCCCCATCCACAACCTACAATTAATGATAACCCCTGCTCTAAAAGTGGATGACTTTTTGCAAAAGACTGACTTTTTTTCACAGCACTTACAATGTGATTACTTTTGTTGAATGATGAATAACTATTGATGTAACCGTTTTCGTAATGGATAAAATCGTCAAAAACAAGGATAATATGAATCAGTCTGCAGTCATCTATTCCAACAATGCACTCAGCCCCAATTATGTCCTTAGACTCATTTTTTATAGGCGAAAAGGAAACATTTTTTAGATCTCCCAAAACATCTAATTCATTAGAAAAATGATTAACCCAAGTAAAATTAAATGACTCCTGTAAGGGGCCTAAATAATGGTGCTTATCACACCATTCAATAATATTTGTTCTTATAGCAATACTTACTGCTGTCGGTAAGGCTAGTAATAGTTCATCTTCACTGATTTTTACAAGAGGCTGTATTTCTAGAATTGAACTCCCAAATGTCCCATGTCCAACCTGAGAATAATCTGAAGACTCCAAAATAAATGGATCAAGGTTGGAAATATCTATTCCCAATGATTTCAGATCAGATATTTTGATTAATGTGCGATCGGCAACCTCATCTAAGTCCGCTAGAGAAGCTTCTGATAAAGCACTAATTGGGTGCTCATTACCGCGCTCAAAAGCCTGTAAACCAGCTCTAACTAATGTGAAATTTGATATTTTTAAAAGTGCATAGATTGCATCTTTCAAAGAGATAAAAGGCTCATGGTCGGGCATGCCTCTAAGGATCTCTATAAATACTTGACAATAAAAACTATGAATCGCCCCGTGTTTGCCAGAGACTCAATAACTTGAGAAACTGGAACTATGAAAAAATCAAATCGCTATACATCAGAATTTCGTGAACGTGCAATTAGGCTTGTTACCACACAACAGCATGAATA
>NZ_MTQB01000086.1:0-253 GCF_001974855.1 Pseudoalteromonas sp. SK18
GTGGATGACAAATATACGGCAAGACAAGAGGTTAGCCTGCCTATTCTTAGCAAGCTAAAAATATGGCTTGAGCAGGATCAGCCAAATTTAGTGGGGAACAGCAAACTGATAGAGGCAGCTAATTACCGTGAGCGTCTAGCGAACTACACCTATGTTTTAAAATTCCAGGGTAACAAGCTGTCGATATCGGGCTCAGGCTGGCACAGTTCATCAAGGCAAGCACAGATGTAATTAAATGGGATTAGACCATTTA
>NZ_MTQB01000087.1:0-251 GCF_001974855.1 Pseudoalteromonas sp. SK18
AGCCCCCTTTGGTCCGTAGACATTATGCGGTATTAGCAGTCGTTTCCAACTGTTGTCCCCCACCTCAAGGCATGTTCCCAAGCATTACTCACCCGTCCGCCGCTCGTCAGCAAAGTAGCAAGCTACTCTCTGTTACCGCTCGACTTGCATGTGTTAGGCCTGCCGCCAGCGTTCAATCTGAGCCATGATCAAACTCTTCAATTAAAAAGTTTTATGTCTTTCGACAGCTCAATGAATTCTGAATTTATTTA